>NZ_JBEZXZ010000002.1:0-138084 GCF_040638275.1 Actinoplanes sp. NPDC026623
CGCGCAGCCCGCGAACGACCAGCCGGCGGAGGCTCCGGCCACCGCCGAGCGGGCCGCGACGACCGGCGGCGAGACCGGCACCGAGGGCGAACCGACCGGCCAGGGATCCGGCGGGCAGGGATCCGGCGCGAACGGCACGTTCACCCCGTTCACCGCCGCGGCGACACCGGGCACCGACGCGCCGATCGGCATGCCGCAGTTCGGCGGCGTCGGCGCGACAGCACCGGCCGCGCCGGCGGCCCCGGTCGCAAACACCGCGCCGCCCGCACCGCCGATGCCCGGTCCGCTCGCGACCCAGCTCGCCGCGCGGATCACGCCGCTGCGGCTGGACGCCGACGGTGTGCACCGGTTGACGGTCAACCTGCATCCGGTGGACCTCGGTCCGGTGCAGGTCATCGCCGAGATCCGCAACGGCGAGATCAACGTGCAGCTCTCCAGCTCGACCGACGCGGGCCACGACTCGCTGCGCGACGCGATGAATGAGCTCCGGCGCGAACTTCAGCAGGCCGGTTTCTCGAACACGTCGCTCGACCTGCGTCAGGGGACTCAGCAGGATCAGGCGCGCCAGCAGTTCGCCTTCATGGGCGAGAAGAACGGATCCCAGGCCGGGAACCGGGCGGGCGGCAACGCGGCCGAGCCGCCGGCTCCCGCCGAGCCGAGCCTCCCGCGTACCACCGGCAACAGCAGAATCGATGTCCGGGCATAAGCCGGAGATAACCGCTAAGTGAACCAGCGGACCGGCCGAACCTCAGTGCGAGGGCCACCGACACGCACTCAGGAGGACTTGTTAGATGACCCAGGAATTCGGTGTCACGAGTAAGACCCCGACGTCGCTGTACACGAGCAAGACCACGACGGACGTCGGCAGCAAGTCGGTCGCGGACCAGGACACGTTCCTGAAGCTGCTGGTGGCCCAGCTCAAATATCAGGACCCCAGCAACCCGGCCGACTCGACGCAGTTCCTCGCGCAGACCGCGCAGTTCACCCAGGTGGAGAAGCTCGGTCAGATCGCGGACATGCTGCAGGCCCAGCAGTTGATCGGCGCGAGCGCGCTGGTCGGCAAGCCGGTCACCTTCCAGGACGCTAACGGCAATACGCACACGGGCATCGTCGCCAAGACGAAGCTCAACGGAGGCAGCGAACCGACGCTCGTGGTCGGGAACATGGATGTGCCGCTGTCCAGGGTCACGGAAGTCCTGCACCCCGCCCTCGCGGCGCCGCCGGCGGCACCGCCCGCGGCACCCGCCGCGGACCCGGAACCCACGCAACTTCCGGCGTAGTCCACGCCTTCGGGCGAGGGCACCTGAACGGCGCACTCAAACCACATCCGATGATCCCGCTACAACGAAGGACAACTGACTTATGCTGCGCTCCCTTTTCTCCGGCATCAGCGGCCTGCGTGCTCACCAGCAGATGATGGACGTCACCGGCAACAACATCGCGAACGTCAACACCACCGGTTACAAGTCGAGCCAGACGGTATTCCAGGACACGCTGTCGCAGATGATCAACGCCGCCGGTGCACCGCAGAACGGCTCGGGTGGCACCAACCCCGCCCAGGTCGGCCTGGGCGTGCGTACCGCCAGCATCAACGCGAACTTCAGCCAGGGCGCCGCGCAGACCACCGGCAAGGCCGGCGACATGATGATCCAGGGCGACGGCTTCTTCGTCGTCAAGAGCGGCAACGAGTCCGTGTACACCCGCGCCGGATCGTTCACCTTCGACGCCAACGGCTCGCTGACCACCCCGAACGGCCAGATCGTGCAGGGCTGGGGCGCCGACACCAACGGCATGGTCAACACCGCCGGAGCGCCCGGCGACATCAAGCTGCCGATCGGCATCAGCCTGGCACCGGAGGCGACCACCAAGTTCACCCTGACCGGAAACCTCTCGTTTGAGGCACCGGTCGACGCGACCGGTTTGACCCCCGGCAGTTCCAAGGTGATCCCCATTCCGGTGATCGACGCGAACGGCGCCTCCGGCACCCTGAACGTCACGATGACCAAGACGGGTGTCGACGAGTGGACCGCGTCGACGCCATCCGGCTCGAGCGTCGTGATCAATTTCGTGAACGGCAAGCCCGAGGTCGGCGGCGTACCGGTAACCAACATCGCCCTGGACGGGCTCGACGTCGACATCACCGACGTCACCCAGTACAGCGGCAGCACCGAGGCCAGGGTCAGCGCGTCGGACGGTTCCGGGGCGGGCATCCTGAGCTCGTACACGGTGTCGAACACCGGTCAGATCGTCGGTGTGTTCTCCAACGGCCTCAAGCAGACCCTCGGTCAGCTCGCCCTGGCGAACTTCAACAACGTCAACGGCCTGGAGAAGATCGGCGACTCGATGTTCCGCAGCACCGTGAACTCGGGCCTGGCCCAGGTCGGCTCGGCCGGCTCGGCGGGCCTCGGCCTGATCACCAACGGCGCGCTGGAGATGTCGAACGTCGACCTCGCGCAGGAGTTCACCAACCTGGTCATCGCGCAGCGCGGCTTCCAGGCCAACAGCCGGATCATCACCACCTCCGACGAGATCCTCCAGGAACTCGTCAACCTCAAGCGCTAGCAGGTAGCAACACCGGTGTGAAGCCGGGACGGGCCGACAGCCCGCCCCGGCTTCGCTATATCCGGGCCACGCCGCACCCGTATGGCGACCAACTTGCGCTCAACGGCAACCGGCACAGGGCCGAAATGACATAGGACAGGCCACGGACGGTTCCGCCAGCCAGCTCTGACGCCCCAAGGACGGATGTCTTGATCCTCGTAACCCGCCTCAACGGTGCCGTGTTCGCACTCAACCCGGACCTCGTCGAGCGTGCCGACTGCACACCCGACACGGTCATCACGCTGGTGGACGGGACCAAGTACGTCATCGCCGAGTCCGTGCCCGAGTTCATCGACTCGGTGCGCCACTACCGCGCCTCGCTGATCGCACAGGCGAGCCGCATCGAGTCCGAGCCCGCCCTGCTGGCCGGCAACGGTACCGCCGACAGCGGGACCGACGACAACGACGACCAGAGCGCTGCGAACGTGCTGCAGCTGCACCGGAAGGACCGCTGATGGATATCGCCGCTCTCGTCGGTGTAATCGCAGGACTGGCCATCGTCTTCATCGTCCAGTTCCTGGACGGTGGCAGCGCCGCCTCGATCATCCTGATCCCGGCGATGCTGCTGGTGTTCGGTGGCGCCCTCGCCGCCGGCATGGCCGGTGGCGTCCTCAAGGACACGCTGGGCATCGGCACGCTGCTGAAGAAGGCGTTCCTGGCCAAGGTCACGCCACCGAACAAGCTCGTCGAGGACGTCGTCAAGCTCGCCGAGCGGGCCCGCCGCGAGGGCCTGCTGGCCCTCGAGGACGCGGTCAAGACGGTCGAGCACCCGTTCCTGAAGCGTGGCCTGCAGCTGGCCATCGACGGCACGGACCCGGAGGAGCTGCACGACATCCTGCACGCGGAGGTCGGCGCCAAGAAGAAGGCCGACAAGGCCGGGATGAAGCTCTTCGAGAGCATGGGCGGCTATGCGCCGACCATCGGCATCATCGGCACGGTCATGGGCCTGGTGCACGTGCTGGAGAACCTCGACAAGCCCGAGCAGCTGGGCCACTCCATCGCCGCGGCGTTCGTCGCGACCCTCTGGGGTGTGCTCTCCGCCAACCTGATCTGGCTGCCGCTGGCGTCCCGCCTGAACCGGCTCTCCTCCCTCGAGGTCGAGGAGATGGAGCTGGTCATCGACGGTGTGCTCGCCATCCAGGCCGGCTCCAACCCGCGCCTGGTCGCCCAGAAGCTCCGTAGCCTGCTGCCGCCGGACGCCGCCAAGGCCGCCGAGGCCGCCGCCGCGAACAAGAAGGCCGCTTAGTCATGAGCTCCGGGGGCGCGGGACGCCGTAGGAAGGGCCAGCACGAGGAGCACGAGGAGCACGTCAACCACGAGCGCTGGCTCGTGTCGTACGCCGACATGCTCACGCTGCTGTTCGTCCTGTTCGTGGTGCTGTACTCGATGAGCAGCGTCGACCAGAAGAAGTTCTCCGAGCTGGCCTCCGGCCTCTCGCAGGGCTTCGGCGCGCAGAACGCGGCGGTCACCGGCAACCTCTCGAACCTGGACGGCTCCAGCGAGGCCGCCGACATCGTGCCGATCGACCCGGGCCAGGACCCGGGCGACGGCGCGAGCGGCACGGACGGCATGACCAAGGGCAAGGTCGTGGAGGTGGACCGGGCGCTGCGGGCCATCGATCGCAAGAAGGCCGCGGAGAAGGCCCGGGCGGCCACCAAGGAGGCGGAGGACCTCGAGGCGATCGAGCACAAGATCGCCGACGCGCTCGTGCGGGCCAAGCTGCTCGGCCAGGTCCAGTTCACCATCGACCAGCGCGGCCTGGTGGTCACGGTCGTGACCAACGAGGTGGTCTTCGCGGGCAACCGCGCCGACCTGCAGCCCGGCGGCGAGGCGATCCTGAACGCCATCGCGCCGGCGCTGGCCAAGCTGCCGAACAACGTCGAGGTCGACGGCCACACCAACCAGCTCAAGGCGGCGACCACGTTCTACCCGAGCGGCTGGGAGCTGTCCGCGGCCCGGGCGTCGACGACGGTCCGGTACCTGATCGGGCACGGGCTGGCGAAGGACCGGATGAGCGCGGTGGCGTTCTCGGACACCAAGCCGCTGATCGACCCGCGCGACCCGCGGGCGGTGACCATGAACCGCCGGGTGGACGTCATCGTCCTGACCATGCTCCCCGCCGAGCAGGCCGCGCTGCTGCCGTCCGCCGCGGGCGACGAGTCGAAGCCGCACACCGGAGTGACCTCGGCGCAGGCGGCGGCCGCTAAGGCCAGGGCCGCAGCCGCCGAATCAACCGGCGAATTCGCAACTACGCACGGCTGACCACGACAGGAGGAGTTCCGATGAGCAAGGACGACAAGGACACTGCGGCGGATGCGCCGAAGAAGTCCAAGAAGATGCTGATGATCATTGTGCTCGCCGTCGTGCTGCTCGGCGCGGGCGGAGGCGCGGCCGGGTACGCCTTCCTCAACAAGGGCGACTCAGCTGCCGCGAAGCCGCCGCCGGAGCGGGGCGTGGTCGTTGCGATCGAGAACACGATGACCATCAACCTGGCCGACGCGCACTACCTCAAGCTCGGCTTCGCGCTGCAGATGACCAAGGACGCCGGCGAGGAGGAGATCGACACCGCCGAGGCGCTGGACCTGGCCATCGACCAGTACACCGGGATGAACATCGCGGCGCTGGAGACCGAGAAGGGCCGCGCGAAGGCCAAGGACGAGCTGCTCGCGAAGATCGAGAAGGCCTACACCGTGGATGACAAGCAGCTCGTGATGGGCATCTACTTCACCAGCTTCGTCACCCAGTGACCCGCGGGAACGGGCAGGTCCGGTCGACCCGGATCTGCCCATTTCCCGTAGATTAGGAAAAAACACCCTCTCCGGCTCAGCGGTCGTGCAACCGAGCCGATGAGGACGACGTGACCACATCTCCGCCCCGCTCCCCCGGGAAGATGTCCCGGCGCGGCAACACCGGCCCCACCTCGTACGACTTCCGCCGGCCGATCAAGCTGTCCCGCGAGCACATCCGCACGCTGCAGATCGCCTTCGAGACGTACGCGCGCAGCTGCGGCACCCTGTTCACCACCCGCCTGCGCGCGGTGAGCAGCGTCTCCCTGATCTCGATCGAGCAGCTGAACTACGACGAGTACGTCGCCACGCTCTCCAACCCGACGGTCATCGCCGTGGTGCACATCGAGCCGCTGAGCGGCACGGTGCTGATGGAGATCTCCACCTCGGCGGTCATGACCGCTATCGACCACATGCTCGGCGGCCCCGGCGGCGCCCAGCCGGAGCGGCCGCTCACCGACGTCGAGATGCCGCTGCTGCGCGGGCTGCTGGAGCGGATGCTCGGCGAGCTCCGGTACGGCTTCGAGACGCTCGTCGACATCAACCCGAAGCTCAAGGAAATCGAGTACAACGCCCAGTTCCTGCGCACCCACCAGCCGGGCGACGCGGTCGTCGTCGCCTCGTTCGAGGTGCGCATCGGCACCGAGGAGTGCGTGGCCAGCATTTGCCTGCCATTCGGCACGATCCTGCCGGTGCTCGAGATGCAGGAGACGATCGAGCTGACGGCGGCCGACCGGATGGTACGCGACGCCTCGCTCCGCAACCTCACGGCCGGGCTTTCCGCCGCGCCGATTGACGTAGCCGTCCGATTCCAGCCCATTCGCATGCGTACCGATGACATCGTGGAGCTACGGCCCGGCGATGTGCTGCCGCTGGGGCACCCGACCAGTGTGCCGCTCGAGGTAACCGTCAACGAGACCGTTTTCGCACACGCAGTTCCCGGCAACCAGGGTGCCCGGCTCGCCTGCCTCGTGGTGCCGTCGCCCAAGGAGGAAGAGCGCCGATGACCGCGCCCACGATCACCGTGCCGCAGCTGGCACTGGTCCGGACCGCCGCCGCGGCGGCGTTGGCCGTCCTGCCGACGAGCCGGGAACTCCTGGTCGGCGCGCCCGCCATGGCGAGCGCCGACATGCTGACCACCGGGCAGGCGGTCACGGCGAAGTTCAGCGGCGCGGCAACCGGCGAGGTCGTCGTCGTGGTCGGGCAGGACCTGGCGGACGCGCTGAAGGAGAGCCCGCTCGGCGAGCTGGACCTGACCGCGGCCGTACGCCCCGCGCTGGAGGCCGCGGCCCGCGCGTTCGGGCCGGTGATCCTCGACCCGGGACAGCTCATGGAGCCCGGGGTGGCGCTGAGCGCGATCGCGGCGAAGGACGAATCGGTCGCCGTGCCGCTGCTCGACGGCGGCGTGGTCCGCGCGGTTCTCGCGATGGTGCTCACCCCGTGGCCGTCGTCCGAGGTGGCGCCCGCCGTGCAGAGCGCCGGGCCGGTGATCCGCGGCGGCCTGGACATGCTGCATGACGTCGAGATGGAGGTCTCGGCCGAGCTGGGCCGGACCAGGATGAGCGTGCGGGAGCTGCTCTCGCTGATCCCGGGCGCCATCGTCGAGCTGGACCGTGCCGCCGGCAGCCCGGCGGACCTGCTGGTCAACGGCCGGCTGATCGCCCGCGGAGAGGTCGTCGTCATCGACGAGAACTTCGGAATCCGGATCACCGAGATCATCTCTCCCGGCAGTGAACGGGAGTAAGCCTTGTTCGAGCTCGTCCTGCGGATCGGCTTCTCGCTGCTGGTCGTCTTCGGCCTGATGTGGGGACTGGCCAAGGTGGCGCGGCGCGGCGGCATGGCCAAGCGCGGGTCGGGCAATCTGGCGCTGCTCAACCGGCAGCACCTGACCCGCGGCTCCTCCGTGGCGATCGTCCAGGTGGCGGACCGCGCACTGATCCTGGGCGTCACGGACACCCAGGTCAGCCTGCTGGGCGAGACGGACCTGGACGCGTTCGGCGCCGAGCCGCAACCGGTGCACGAGAAGCACGACGCGCTGCCGGCCCTGCCCGTCCTGCCGGAACACGGCGGCAAGCTCGACGGATCGATCCTGTCGCCGCGGACCTGGGGCTCGACGCTGGACTTCCTGCGCGACCGGACGACGAGGCGCTGACATGTGGCGGCGGACCCTGCTGATCCTGCTCTTCGCGCTGGCCGCGCTGGTGCCGGCCGCCGCGGCGCAGGCGGCATACCCGCAGCCGATTCCACAGCCCGCACCGGTCGCCGTGCGGTACGAGATGCCGAGGGCGCCGGGGCCGACCACGCCGGTGGCGCCGACCGTGTCACCCACCGCCGGCATCAGCGTCAACATCGACGGCACGAATCCCGACGGCAGCAAGCCGTCCACCGCGCTGGTGATCGTGCTGGGCCTGACGATTCTCTCGGTGGCCCCGGCGGTCCTGCTGCTCACCACGTGTTTCACCAAGGTCTTCATGGTCCTCGGCATCAGCCGGAACGCGCTGGGCCTGACCGCCATGCCACCCAACCAGGTGCTGGCCGGCCTGGCGCTGTTCATCAGCCTGTTCATCATGACGCCGACGCTGACGCAGATGAACGAGCAGGGCCTGCAGCCCTACCTGGCCGGGGAGAAGACCCAGTCGCAGGCGTTCGAGGACGGCATGGTGCCGCTGCGCAAGTTCATGCTGGAGAACACCCGCCCGGACGAGCTGGCATTGCTGATCAAGGTCGCGGACCAGGAGAAGCCGGCGAGCCCGGAGGACGTGCCGACGACCACGCTGATCCCGGCGTTCGTCCTGTCCGAGCTGCGGGCCGCCTTCATCATCGGCTTCGTCATCTTCATCCCGTTCCTCATCATCGACATGGTCGTCTCCGCGTCGCTGATGTCCCTCGGCATGATGATGTTACCGCCGGTAACAGTGGCGATGCCGTTCAAGCTCCTGCTCTTCGTGCTGGTGAACGGCTGGGGGCTGATCATCACGGCACTCGTGGGGTCGTACCAATGAGGCCCGGGTGAACTGGGACGTACCCGTCACGGAAATTGTGGCGATCATGCTTGGCGCCACCCGCTGCGGCGCCTGGCTGATGCTCTGCCCGCCGTTCAGCTCCAGGCTCATCCCCTCGCAGGTCAAGGTCCTGCTCTCGATCGGGCTGTCGCTGCCGATGGCGCCCTACCTGGTCGCGTCGACGCCCTCGATCGAGACCTGGTCGATCATCGCGAGCGCGGCGCTGCAGGTCTTCGTCGGCGCGACGCTCGGCTTCATCACCTATCTCTACTTCGCCGCGGTGCAGGCGGCCGGCGACCTGCTGGACGTCTTCGGCGGCTTCGCCCTGGCCTCGGCGTACGACCCGCTGTCGCAGAATCAGAGCTCGGTGTTCGGCCGCTTCTACAACCTCGTCGCGGTGACCCTGCTCTTCGCCAGCGACGGCCACCAGATGATCATGCGGGGCTTCCTGCAGTCCTACAAGACGCTGCCGCTGGACGCGACCTTCTCCACGGCGACGCTCAGCGAGGTGCTCACCGAGGGCGTCTTCGAGATGTTCGTGGCCGCCCTGCAGATCGCCGGCCCGCTGATTGCCGTCCTGTTCCTCACCGACGTCGCGTTCGGCCTGCTGAACCGGGTGGCCCCGGCGCTGAACGCGTTCCAGCTCGGCTTCCCGGCGAAGATCTTCCTGACCCTGACCCTTTCCGGTACGGCGATCGCGGTCCTGCCCCGAGCCCTGGAAGAACTGATCGACCAGGCGGTCGTCGCCGTCGTCAAGCTGACCGGGGGGTGATCCGTGGCCGGGGAGAAATCCGAACAACCGACAGCGCAGAAGCTGAAGAAGGCCAAGAAGGAAGGCCAGATCGGGCGCACCCCGGACATCGGCGCCTGGGTCGGCATGCTGGCCGCCAGCATCGTGCTGCCCCGGACCCTGGGCTCGGCGATGGACCACTCCCGGGAGCTGATGACGAAGATCCCGGACGTGATCGCCAACCCGGACCCGCAGATCGCGCTCGGCATCCTCAAGGACGGCCTCATGAGCGCCGGCTGGGCGGTGCTGCCGCTGGCGCTCACGATGATGGCGGTCGGCATCGCCGCGGCCGCCGCCCAGGGCGGGATCCGGGTCGCCACCAAGCTGTTCATCCCGAAGTTCAGCCGGCTCAACCCGCTGCCCGGCATCAAGAAGATGCTCGGGCCGCAGTCGCTCTGGGAGGGCACGAAGGCGCTGGTCAAGACCGGTGTGCTGGCCGCCATCCTGTACCTGACGATGAAGGACATCGTGCCGCTGCTGATGACCGCGGGGCGGCTGCAGATCGGCTCGCTGCTCGGCGTGATCAACGACGCCGTGCTGTCGCTGATCCGGGGCGCGGCCACGGCCGGCATCGTGATGGCCGCCGCCGACTACTTCGTGGTCCGCCGGCGCACCAACAAGCAGTTGCGGATGACCAAGCAGGAGGTCAAGCAGGAGCACAAGAACACCGAGGGCGACCCGCACGTCAAGGGGCAGATCCGGGCCCGCCAGCAGGCGATGGCCCGCAACCGGCAGATGGCCGACGTCCCGACCGCCGACGTGGTGCTGGTGAACCCGACCCATGTCGCCGTCGCCCTGCGGTACGACGCGGAGAAGGGCGCGCCCCGGGTGATCGCCAAGGGGCAGGGCGCCATCGCCCAGAAGATCCGCGAACTGGCCGCCGAGAACCGGATCCCGATGGTGCAGGACGTGGCGCTGGCCCGGGCGCTGGAGAAGAGCGTCGAGGTGGGCATGGAGATCCCGGCGGACTTCTACGGCGCGGTGGCCAAGGTGCTGGCGTTCGTGATGAGCCTCAAGTCGAAGGGCTCGGCGGCCGGCCTGCACCGCAACCCGAACCCGGCACCGGCGGCCGTCTGAGCCGCCAATTCGGTTGCCACCGCGAATTCGGGCGGCATGCTCTCAATCTAGGAGATTTCCTCACATCACACACCTCGCTGCGGGAGTATCGGCAGGTGGAGGGGGTGCTGTGAAGAACCGCAACCTCAGCAAGCTCGCCGTGCCCATCGGGGTCATCGGCATCATCGTCATGATGGTCGTGCCCCTGCCGACCTTCCTGCTCGACATGCTGATCGCGCTCAACATCACCGGCGCCCTGCTCATCCTGCTGATCGCGATGTTCGTTCAGCGCCCGCTCGACTTCTCCGTCTTCCCGGCCCTGCTGCTGGTCGCCACGCTGTTCCGGCTCGCGCTCAACATCAGCGCCACCCGGCTGGTGCTGCGCGACGGCGACGCCGGCAAGGTCATCCATGCGTTCGGCAGCTTCGTGGTCGGTGGATCGCTCGTCATCGGCCTGGTGATCTTCATGATCCTGATCATCGTGCAGATCGTCGTGGTGACGAAGGGCGCCGAGCGCGTCGCCGAGGTCGGGGCGCGCTTCACCCTCGACGCCATGCCGGGCAAGCAGATGGCGATCGACGCCGACCTGAACGCCGGGCTGATCGACGAGGCCGAGGCGAAGCAGCGGCGCGCCGACGTCTCCGCCGAGGCCGACTTCTACGGCGCGATGGACGGCGGCTCCAAGTTCGTCAAGGGCGACGCGATCGCCGCGATCATCATCACCGTCATCAACCTGGTCGGCGGCTTCGCGATCGGCATGATCCAGGAGGGCATGTCGCCCGCCGAGGCGATGAACCACTACAGCCTGCTGACCGTCGGCGACGGCCTGGTCTCGCAGATCCCGGCCCTGCTGCTCTCGGTCGCCACCGGTCTGATCACCACGCGCTCGGCGACCTCGGGCGACATGGGCAGCAGCGTCACCACCCAGCTGAGCCAGAACAAGCTGGCCCTGCGCATCGCCGGCGGCGCCGCGCTCGGCATGTGCGTCATCCCGGGCCTGCCCAAGGTGCCGTTCCTGGTGATCGGCGCGGGCGTGCTGCTGGTCGCCCAGCGGATCAAGGACCCGGTCCCCGAGGGCGAGGGCAAGCCGGTCGCCGAGATCGAACGCCCCTCGCCGGACTCCCCCGAGCAACTGCTGGGCGAGATGCGCGTCGACCCGCTCGAACTGGCGCTCTCCCCCGACCTGGTCGACCTGGTCGACACCAACGGCGGCGACCTGCTGGACCGGGTCCGCGCGCTGCGCCGCAAGATGGCGCTCGAGCTGGGCATGATCATGCCGCCCGTGCGCACCCGGGACGACCTCGACCTTCCGCTCTCCTCGTACGCGATCCGGATCAGCGGCGTCGACGCCGGCACCGGCCAGGCCCCGCCCGGCACCGTGCTGGCGATCGGCGACGGCCTGCAGGCGCTGCCCGGCCGGGCCGGCGTCGAGCCGGTCTTCGGCCTGGCGGGCAAGTGGATCCCGGCGGAGCTGCACTACCAGGCGGAGCTCTCGGGCGCGACGGTGGTGGACCGGGCGTCCGTGATCATCACGCACCTGGCCGAGATCGTCCGGCAGAACGCCAGCCGCCTGCTCGGCCGCGAGGACGTGCGGTCGCTGACCGAGATGGTCAAGCGCACCCACCCGGTCGTGGTCGAGGAGCTCACCCCGTCGGTGCTGAGCCTCGGCCAGATCCAGCGGGTGCTGCAGGCGATGCTGGACGAGAGCGTGCCGATCCGCGACCTGGTCCGGATCTTCGAGTCGCTGTCGCTGCGCGCCAAGGTCTCCGTCGACCACGACGGCCTCGTCGAGGCGGCCCGCGCGGCGCTGGGCCCGGCCATCGCCGCCCAGTACGCGACCGGCGGCCGGCTCACCGTCATCACGCTCGACCCGATGCTCGAGCAGAACCTGCTCGAATCCCTGCGGCCGAGCGAGACCGGCGCGTTCATGGCGATCGACGGCATGCGCGCCGAGGCGATGGTCACTGAGGCCGGCCGGCTCGTCGAGGCCGCCGAACAGCAGGGCATCACACCGGTGCTCGCCTGCTCACCGCAGTTGCGGCTGCCGTTGATGCGTCTCCTGCGCGCGGGTTCACGCCGCGTGCAGGTGCTGTCCTATTCCGAGATCTCTGGTTCTTCCGCACAGATCGAGACCATGGGGGTGGTGAACGGTGCCTACGCGGGTGCTGCTTGAGGGGCCGGCGATCGAGCCGTTGCTGGCGCAGGTGCGCGATGAGTACGGCTCATCGGTCCGCATCATCTCGGCCGACAAGGTCCGTACCGGTGGTTTCGGCGGTTTCTTCGCCAAACAGCGCTACGAGCTGTCGGTCGAGGTACCGGACGCCGATGAACGCGACGGGCCGCAGAATCGACCAAGGGCGGCCGAGGAGCCACCACGGACGCTGGAGCAGTTGCTGGCCCACGCCGAGTCCGGGGACCGGATAGCGCCGGATGCCGGCCCGGCCGACGTCGACCGCCGGACGGGCCGCGACGCGGGCATGGGCGACGCCGCCTCCGCCGTTGGCAGGCCCGGCTCCGGTGGCGGACGGGAGGTCGACGATCCGGGTGCCGCCTTCGCCGAGCTCATGGCCGGCCTCGACAAGGCGGACAGCGCAGCGTGGGCCCGGCCGCGGCCGCAGCCCGGGGAGCCGGAACAGGACGACAGCCCGACGGTACGGCCGTTCCGCCCGGCGAAGGCCACCGGCTCACCGGTCAACGGCGGCGCCACCGGCCCCGGTTCCGGGGTGAGACCGGTGCCGCCCGTGCCGTCGCTCGCCGAGCTCATGGGCGGCCTGGGCGTGAGCGGGGATCCCGCCGCTCCCGCGAACTACCCGGTGCCGCCCCGCACCGCGGCCGCGGCCTACGGCCTCGCGCCGGCCTCCACCGCCAACGACCTGGCCGAGACGCTGGCCGGTCTCGGTCTCGGCGCGCCCGGCAGCGCACCCCCCGGGACGCTGCAGGCGACGACCAGGGCCGGCGCGCAGCCGCCGGCCATGATGCGGCAGATGCACCCGGATCCGGTGCAGCGCAACCTGCTGATGGTGGGCATGCCGGAGGAGATGGTCGCGCAGGTCGTCGGCGGCGACACGTACGCGGGCGTACTCGGCGTGCTGGCTGCGCGCCCCGCGGCGCCGGGCATTCCGGACGCGCCCGGTGAGATCCTGGTGCTCTGCGGCGACCTGGACCACGCGCTGCCGCTCGGCAAGATGCTCTGCGAGCAGGCCGGCATCGACCAGGCGCACCTGCTGCTCGGCGGGCACTCCGCCGCCGGGACCGGGCTGCACTCGTCGCGGGTGCTCGGCGACCCGCCGGCCGCCGCGACCAGGGCGGACCGGATGCAGAACGCCGACCATGCCTGGATCGTGGTGGTCGACGCGAAGGTCGGCGGAACCGACCCCATCTGGGTCAGCGACATGTGCGACGCGCTCCGCGCCACCGCCGTGTGGGCGGTCGTCGACGCGACCCGCAAGACCGGGGACACGGCCCGGCACCTGCGGACGCTCGGCGACATCGAGGCGCTCGTGGTGCACAGCCTGGACCTCACCGCGGACCCGGCGACGGTGCTCGGCCTGGACCGGCCGATCGTCTCGCTGGACGGCAAGCCCGCCACCCCGCACACCTGGGCGGCGATGCTGTGCGCCCGGATCGCCTCGGACGTGGTCCCGATGGCCGCCCTGCCGCGGCGGCCCGCCCGGGGCCGGTAGCCCGTGATCCGGCCCTCCGTCCTGCTGTTCGCGCTGCTCATGAGCGCACCGGCGGTGTACCGCTACGTCGTCGACGAACTCGACCTCAGCCAGGTGCTGATCCGGTTCCTCATCGCCGTGCCGATCGCCGCGGTCCTGCTCGCCGGTTTGCGCTTCGTGACGGCCGGATACGGCAGGACGGAGGAGCAGGGCACCTCGGCGAACTCCACCCCGGCGGAGCCGGAGGCGGGCTCCGCGCCCTGAGGGGCATGTCCGCTTAAGGACGATTAGCGACACGCCTTGACAGTTCGTTAATAATTTACGATTCGTACGATATGTTACCGCTGGTGCGCGACTGCCCACCGGAGGTAACGGTGACCACTGACCGTCCGATCATCGTCGTCGGTTGCCCACGCTCTGGCACGACGATGCTCCAGCTCATGCTGCACGCACACCCGCGGATCGCGATCCCGCCGGAGACGCGGTTCATGCTCGCCGCGTACTGGGAACGGCGGAACTTCGGGGACCTGTCGGTGGCCGCCAACCGGCGCGCGCTGGCCGACTGGATCATCCATCGGCGCGAGACCCGCTTCTGCGACCTCGGGCTCGACGCCGACGACATCGCCGAGCGGATCACCGCCGGCCCGGGCACCCTCGGCTCCGCGCTGGGCACCGTCTTCCAGCGGTACGCGGCCCGTTTCGGCAAGCCGCGCTGGGGCGACAAGCGGCCGGCGTACCTGAACAACGTCGACATCCTGCTGCAGCTCTTCCCGGACGCCCAGTTCATCAACATCGTCCGGGACGGCCGGGACTGCGTGGCCTCGCTGAAGGAGATGTCCTGGCACCGCGAGGACATCTACGCGACCATCGCGGCCTGGTCCCGGGCCGTGGACGACGCCCGCCGGGCGGCCCGTCGCCTCGGCGCCGCGCAGTGGCACGAGGTGCGCTACGAGGACCTGGTCGCGGACCCGCACACCGTCCTCGCCGGCATGTGCGCCTACCTCGGCGAGGAGTACGACCCGGCCATGGCGCAGCCCTCGGCCGTGGCGGGCGTCGCGGTGCCGTCGTTCAAGACCTGGCACGCGCGTACGCACACGCCGGTGACGACGCAGCGGGTGCAGAGCTGGCAGACCCGGCTGACCGCCGAGGAGATCGCGCTCTGCGAGGCGGCCCTCGGGTCGCGGCTGGTGTCCCGCGGCTACGAGCTGTCCGGCACCGTACGCCCGGCCCCGGCGGAGCTGCTGCGGTACGGCCTGACGGCGGCGCCGCAGCGGTTCATCCCGGCGCGCCGCGGCCTGAGCCGGGCGGCGAACCGCCTGCGCGGCGACGACCTCGCCTACCTGCCGGGGCCGATCCCGCCCCAGCGCACCTGAACCTCGCGGGCAGATACGCCGAAGGGTGGAGGCACGGCGCCGTCCTCATCGCCGTGCGTCCACCCTCGAAGTATTTGCGTCAGACCAGCGAGAGCGAGAGCTTGCCCTTGCCGTAGCGGGCCACCTCAACGGTGAGATCGAGTCGCTTCCCGAGGGCGAGCAGATGCGCGCGCGCGTCGTTCGGCAGCTCCATGCCCGGATAGATCACCTGGTACAGCTTGACGTGCGGCGCGCCCTCCCGGTTGAGCAGGCTGGTCAGCACGTTGCACAGCTCGAAGACGTTCTCGGCCAGGTTCGGGAAGAGTTTCTCCTCCTCGATGCTGTCCTCCGCGGCGCCGGCCGGGAGCAGGCCGAGGGCGGCTCCGGCGTTGGCGGCCAGCGAGAGCTGCATGCCGAGCACCGCGTACAGCTGCTGGGAGGTGTCGGTATATACGGCGATCACACCGGTGGGCAGGTCCTCCGCGGTCATCGGGTCGCCCGAGGAGACGTTGACGTCCCTGCCGAGCAGGTCCTCGAAGAGATTGCGGACGGTGATGGAGGCGGGGATAACCGAGGTGTCAGACATAGCTATATCATCCCAAAATAGGTGAGAAGACCTCGTCAAAACGTTCGGCCGTGAACGGCTTCACGATGAAGAACGCCGAACCTGCGGCCTCTGCCGCCTGCTGCATCTCCGGCGTGCACTCCGACGTGACGAAGCCGAACTTCACGTCGTTGCCGGCCGCCCGCAGCTTGCGCAGGACCTCGATCCCGGTCAGCTCCGGCATGTTCCAGTCGGAGATGATCAGATCCGGCTTCTCCGAGTTCGCCTTGTCGACCGTCTCCTGGCCGTCGGCGGCCTCCACCAGGTCGTGATCGCCGAAACCCGCCTGCCGCAGGGTTCGAGTCACAATCTGCCGCATCACCCGGCTGTCGTCAGCGATCAGGATCTTCATGCTTTCGCCTCCTGCTTCACGCTCTGCCACATCGAGATCGACACCGGCTCGCCGTCCCAGACGCCGTAGAGGCCGGTGATCCGCTCGGCCGTCGGGTAGTACGACGCGGTGTCCGGCGCCAGCACCACCGTGGGCAGCGACAGGTAGCACCCGGCCGGCAGCATCGCCTTGACGTTGCCGCCGACGATGTTCGCCAGCTCACCGAGCACGTCGGAGAGATCGTCCTGGCTGACCTCGTCGGGCTCCATGGCGAGGAAGGCGGCGGCGGCCTTCTTCGCGGCGTCGCGCGTCGAGGCGAAGACCAGATGCCCGTGCCAGCTGCCGGTGATGGACACCGTCGAGTGCACCTCCGACAGCTGCTTCGCGTCTCCGTTCAGGACCAGCGGGTTGATGCCCTCCGGATCGAGATAGGAGACCCAGACCTGCTCCACCATCTCGGCAAGGTCGTCCTCGCCCACCAGGATTTCGGCACTCATGAGTTCGCTCCGGTCGGGACTAGGCCCAGGAGGGCCAGCTTTTCGATCATTGCCCCCTCGGTGAAGGGCTTGATCACATACTCGTGCGCTCCGGCGGCGAGTGCGCGGACGATCTGGCTTTGTTCACTCTCCGTCGTGACCATGACCAGCGTCATCTCACGCAGCCGCGGTTCGGCACGTACCTTGGTCACGAACTCGAGCCCGTTCATGTTGGGCATGTTCCAGTCGATGAGGGCCAGGTCCGGCACCTCGGTCATCGTGGCGAGCAGGTCGAGAGCCTCCTGACCGTCCCCTGCCTCGATCGCCTCGAAGTTCAGCTTGGCGACAATGCGCTTGAGAATCATGCGCATCGCGCGGGAGTCGTCGATCACCATGGCTCGCACCGCGGCTCACCCCTTCCTGGCGGCGCCGGCTGGCACCGCGCTACGCACTCGGTAGGCAGAGGTCCGGCCGGCCGCTACCCGTTCATAATTTTCGTCGATTCCGATGGTCGTCTCGGCCGCTCCGAGGAACAGCCAGCCGTCCGGTCGCAACAGCCGGGCGACGTTGTGCAACACCGACTTCTTCGTCGCGACGTCGAAGTAGATGAGTACATTTCTGAGAAAAATCACGTCGAACGGCGGCATCGACGGCAGCGGCGCGGTCAGGTTCATCAACCGGAACGAGACATTGCGCCGCAGCGCGGGGGTAATCCGCCAGTGCGCGCCCGCACGCTCGAAGTACTGGACCAGCTGCGCGGCCGGCAATCCGCGGTTGACCTCGACCTGGCTGTACTCGGCCGCCTCGGCCCGCTTGACCATCTCGGTGGAGATGTCGCTGCCCATGATCTCGTACGACCAGCCGGCCGGCAGGTTCTCCTGCAGCAGGATCGCGAGGCTGTACGCCTCCTGACCGCTGGAGCTCGCCGCCGACCAGATCCGCACCCGGCGGTTCGACGACCGGCTGCGCACCAGTTCCGGCAGCACCACGTCGGACATGGCCGTGAACGGCTCCCGGTCGCGGAACCACGAGGTTTCGTTGGTGGTCAGCGCGTCGATGATCCGCCGCTGGTCCGCGGGGTTCGGGCGGCGCTGCAGGTTCGCCAGGAACGCGGCGACGCTGGCCGCGCCGACCTGCCGGGCCACCGGGATGAGCCGCGCCTCGACCAGGTACTCCTTGCCGGGGGCGAGCACGATCGCCGCCTCCCGCCGGACCATGGCCGAGACGAACGCGAAGTCGGCTGCGGAGAGCGTCACCGGCTCACCGCCGTCGGCCGGGAGACGCGGCCCGTCTGGACCCGCTTGATCAGCACTGCGGCGATCCGGTCCAGGGGCAGAATCTCGTCGGCGAGACCCGCGCCGACCACCGCGCCGGGCATGCCCCAGACCACGGAACTGGCTTCGTCCTGGGCCATGATCTCGGCACCAGCCTCACGCAGCACCTTTGCACCACCCCGTCCGTCGTATCCCATGCCGGTAAGCACCGTGGCGAAAGCCGAGGCGCCGAAGAGGGCCGCCACCGAACGGAACATCACGTCGACCGCCGGACGGCAGGAGTTCTCCGGCGGCGCGCCGCTGAGCTGGATCACCGTCGCGGTGCTCCGGCGCTGCAGCACGAGGTGCTTGTCGCCCGGAGCGATGTAGACCGTGCCGGGGGCGAGTTCCATCCCGTCGCCGGCCTCGACCACCCGCAGCGGCGTGCTGCGGTCGAGCCGCTCGGCGAACATCTTGGTGAACACCGGCGGCATGTGCTGGGTGATCACGATCGGCACCGGCAGGTCCGACGGCAGCGCCTGCAGCACCTTGGTCAGGGCGTCGGGGCCGCCGGTCGAGGACCCGATCGCCAGGATGTCGACGCGTGCCGGCGGACCGCGCCGCACCGGGCGGGCCGGTCCGGTCACCGAGGTGCCGGGTCGTGACGACGTCAGGCCGGGGCGGCCGGGCACCACCGCGCCGGGGCGGGACCCGGGCGGCGGGGCCAGTCCCGGGCGGCCCGGGGGCGGACCGGGACGGGTCGGCGGCCCGGCCGGGGACCTGCGCCGGGCCAACGCGTGGATCTTGGGAATGAGCTGCTCGCGTACGGCCGCGATCGACTCCTGGATCGACCCGACGTTGCTCGGCTTGGTCACGTAGTCGGTGGCGCCGGCGGACAGCGCCTCCAGCGTCGCGCTCGCCCCGGCGGCCGACAGCGTGCTGAACATGATCACCGGGAGGTGCTTGTGCCGCTTGCGCAGCTCGCGAACCGCGGCGATCCCGTCCATCTGCGGCATCTCGATGTCCATCGTGACAACGTCCGGCTTGAGTTGATCGATCTTCGCCTGGGCGAGCAGACCGTTCGCGGCGGTGCCGACCACCTCGATGTCCGGCGCGCCGGTCAGCGAGTCGACGATGAGCCGGCGCACGACGACGGAGTCGTCGACGACCAGAACCCTGATCATTGCCTCACCCGGCCCTTCACCCGAGCCACGCCGGGCCGAGCGCCGCGACCACCGGCGCGAGCAACCGGTGGGCCGTGGCGGTGTCCAACAGATCCCGGACGACGAGTGCCTGCACCGCGCCGCTGAGCATGTTCCAGACGCCGCCCGCGCGGTCGGCCACCGGGATCGCGGCCGTGTCCATCGCCTGCACCAGCAGCATCTGTGCCGCCGCGGCGGTGCGCACCCGGTCCGACAGGTACGCGGCCCAGGACGCCGAGTGCACCGCCGGGGACCAGCCGCCGGCGTTGCGCCGCGCGTCCTCGGCGGATTGCAGCAGCCGGGTCAGGTCGTTGGCGCGCAGCGACCGGAGCCGGTCCAGCAGCGCGGACACCGCGTAGTGGTGCGGGCCCAGGTCGATCGGCTTGCCGGCGGGCAGCTTGCGAAGCGCCGACACCCACCCGGCGCCGAGCATCCGCCGGGTGGTGTCGTCCAGCACATCGCGCAGGTAGCTGGCCACGGCGGCGTCGCAGAGCAGCGCCGTCGCCGAGGCGGCGTCCTCGGTCTGCTTCGCGTCGCGGCCGGTGCCCTCCCAGGTCCAGGCCATCACGTCGTACCGCAGGCAGGTCAGCAGCGCGTCCACCGACCCGATCGGCGCCCGCTCCACCAGTGCGAGCGAGCTCGCCGGGTCGTCCGCCTTCATGCCCTTGAGGCTGGGCATCCGGCGTGCGGCACTCTCCACCTCGACCCAGAGCGGGCCGCGTACGCCCTCGTCGGGCAGCCGCTCGGCAAGCACCGGCAGGTCCCCGACGCCCATCCGCAGGGCGCGCAGCAGCACCTCGGCGGTGGCCGACCCGCCACCAAGGCGGGTGAGGTCGAAGCCGAGGACGGGGGCACTGACGAGGCTGTACATCAGGTGGTGGCTCGATAGGTGTCGACCGCCTGGTTGACGTCGAGGGCGAGCATCAGCCGCCCGTCCAGCTTGAACGTGCCGACCACGAGCTCCCGGGTCGGGCCGCTGAGCGTGTCCGGCGGCGGCTCGAACGCGTCGTCGTCGAGGTCGACGACCTCGCCGATCCGGTCGACGAGCAGGCTGACCGGCTCGCCGTCACCGCGCAGGATCACGTTCATCACCGGTCCCTCCATGGACTGCCGGGGCAGGCCCAGCTGCACCCGCAGGTCCACCGCGGCGATCACCTGACCGCGCAGGTTGAACAGCCCGCCGACGGCCGGCGGCGCGAGCGGCACCGGGGTGTACTCGTTGTACGAGAGCACCTCCTGGACCGTGTCGACCTCGACGCCGAATAGTTGATCTGCCACCTCGAACGTGGCGAACTGACGGCTTGCCATATCAGGCCTCCACCAGGATCTCGGTCGACTCGGTGTAGAAGTTCGGATCGGCGGCGAGGATGGCGCGGCGCACGTCGAGCAGCTCGGTCACCCGCTGCTGGATCACCGCGGTGCCGACCAGGCCGTCCTCCTCCGCCTCGCGGCGCGCCGTCGTCGAATTCTCGGCGATGTCGACGATCCGGTCCACGACCAGGGCGACGCTGCGCTGGCCCTCGCTGTACACGACCACGGACACGGTCTCGCTCTCCTCCATCTCGCTGTACGCCCCGAGCAGGTGGGACAGGCGCACGAGCGGCAGAATCTGCCCCCGGTACTGCACGACCTCGCGGGAACCGGCGTGCTCGATGCGCTCCCGCGGGAACTCCTCGAGCCGGGTGACCGCGTCCAGCGGAATCGCGACCCGGCGTTCGCCGACCGCGGTGACCAGCAGGCGCTCGCCCGTTCCGGCGCCGGCGGCGGCGCGCGACGTGCCGACCACGCTCTCCCGGTCGGACTCGGCCGTGAGGTGCGAGCGGCGGGCCAGCGAGGAGATGTCGAGGATGAGGCCGACCTTGCCGTCGCCGAGGATCGTGGCGCCGGCGTACAGGCCGATGTCCTTGAAGCGGCTGTTGAGCGCCTTGACCACGACCTCTTCGGTGTTGAGGACGCGGTCCACGACCAGCCCGAAGCGGCGCCCGTCGGCGTGCAGCACCATGATGTAGACGCCCTGGTCGCCGCCGACGTCCAGGCCGAGGGCCCGGTCCAGGCGGACCAGCGGCAGCAGCTTGCCGCGCAGCCGGTAGACCGGCGCGCCGGAGGCGTACTCGATCTTGGTGGACTGGCCGTCGATGAAGACCAGCTCCAGCACCGCGACCTGCGGCACCACGTAGCGCTGTTCGCCGCAGTCGACGGTCAGCGCCTGGATGATCGCCAGGGTAAGCGGGATGGTGAGGCGCCAGACCGTGCCCTCGCCCAGCGTCGAGTCGACGCTGACCGCGCCGCCGATCCGCTCGATGTTGGTCTTGACCACGTCCATGCCGACGCCGCGGCCGGACACGTTCGTCACCTTCGCCGCGGTGGAGAAGCCCGGCTGGAAGACCATGGCCATGATCTCGCGCTTGTCCATGGTGGCGACCTGCTCGGGGCGGAGCAGGCCCTTCTCGATCGCCTTCGCGGCGATCCGGTTCACGTCCATGCCCGCACCGTCGTCGGCCACGTCGACCGCGACGTGCCCGCCCTCGTGGTAGGCCCGCAGGGTCAGCGTGCCCTCCGGCGACTTGCCGGCGGCGACCCGCGTGGCCGAATCCTCGATGCCGTGGTCGACGGCGTTGCGCACCAGGTGGGTCAGCGGGTCCTTGACCGCCTCCAGCAGGCTGCGGTCGAGCTCGGTCTCCTTGCCCTCCATGACCAGCTCGACCTTCTTGCCGAGCGACTGGCTCAGGTCGCGGATGACCCGGGGCAGCTTCGACCAGATGTGCTCGATCGGCTGCATCCGGGTCTTCATGATGCCCTCTTGCAGCTCACTGGTGATCATGCCGAGCCGCTGGGCGCTACGGACCAGGCCGGAGTCGCCGGTGTCCATCACGCCGCGTACCAGCTGGTTGCGCGCGAGGACCAGCTCGCCGACCAGGTTCATCAGGCCGTCCAGCAGGTCGACGTCGACCCGGATCGCGCTGTCGGCGACGCTGCGCTTGGGCGCCTGCGCCTGCAGTGCCTCGGTGACCGCCGCCGGGGCGGCCTTGCCCTCCTCCAGCAGGATCGCGCCGAGCTTGCGCTCGTCGCCCTCGAGCTGCTGCTGCAGCGCGGAGCCGACGTCGCTGGGCGCGGCCGCGCCGGACTCGACGAGCATCTCGCCGAGCGGCTTGCGCTGCCCCTCGACGGGCTCGGGCGCCGGGCGTGCGGGCATCTCGGCGAGCGGTTCCGGCGCCTCGGCGGGCTTCGCCGGTGCGGCGACGGCCTCGCCTGGCGCGTTCATCTGGGCGTGCACCGCAACGATGATGGCGTCGACGTCGACTTCGCCCTCGTTGCCGTCCTGCTCGATCGACTCGAGCAGCGCGCGGACGCCGTCGATCGTGGCGAGCAGGGTCGTGATCGTGGTCGGCGTCACCGGCTGCACGCCGTCGCGCAGCCTGGACAGCAGGGACTCACCGGCGTGGGCGAGCGTCTCGAGCCGGGTGAAGGCCAGGAACCCGCTAGTGCCCTTGATCGTGTGGATGGCCCGGAAGATGCGTGAGATCAGGTCACGCGACCCCGGCTCCTGTTCGAGTGCGACGAGATCCCGGTCGATCTGATCCAGGTTCTCGTGGCTTTCCATGAGGAACTCGCCGACGATCTCACCAAGGTCTTCCACGGACTACCTCCTGCTCGTTTCCCACTGCCCTCATCGACCCACCGTCCCCTCATCTGAGGACACCCGGACTGCTACCTCGACCGGCTCAGGTGTCACCCCCCGCTCGCCGGTAGCGGTAGCCGAATCCACGGACGGACTCGATCGGTGACTCATCGGGATCCGACCAGCCGAGCTTGCGACGCAGGCGCAGGACGGCGAACTTGACCCGCTCCTGGCCGATGCCGGTCGGGTCGTCCCACGCCTGGGTGAGCAACTGGTTCGGGCTGAGCACCGCGCCCGCGTGCCGAACCAGGGCGTTGAGCAGCCGAAACTCGGTGGGAGTCAGCCGTTTCTCGTCTCCCTTGACGTAGACCCTGCGCTTGGTCGGGTCCAGGTGCACCAGCCCGTCGTCGTAGATCTGGCTGGCCCAGCTGTTCTGCCCGCTGGACGCGCGGCGCAGCAGCGCCTCGACCCGGGCGAGCAGCTCGTTGTTGGCGAACGGCTTGGTGAGGTAGTCGTCGGCGCCGCCGCGCAGGCCGCGTACCTTCTCGGCCTCCTGGCCGTGCGCGGTGAGCACCAGGACCGGCACGTCCGATACGTCCCGGAGCCGCTCCAGCACCTGCCAGCCGTCCATCTCCGGCAGGCCGACGTCGAGTACCACCAGGTCGGGGTGTTCGGCGTACGCCTCCTTGAGGCCGGCGCGGCCGTCGCCGGCGTGCGCCACCTCGTAGCCGGCGCGGCTGAACAGCAGCCGCAGGGCCAACGCGATGTCCGGGTCGTCCTCGACCACGAGCAGTCTGCTCATGCTCTTATCACCGTGACCCCCAAACGCTGCGTCGCCAGACGCGGCTGCCGGCCGCCGCGGCACGTGGGCGGCTTCGGTCAGCGTCTTGCCTGCGCCCCCCGCGAACGCGGGGGGCGAAAAGATGAAATGTCCAAAACCACGATAGCGTGG
The DNA here is from genome assembly GCF_040638275.1 of Actinoplanes sp. NPDC026623. Lineage (NCBI taxonomy): Bacteria > Bacillati > Actinomycetota > Actinomycetes > Micromonosporales > Micromonosporaceae > Actinoplanes > Actinoplanes sp. NPDC026623. The sequence continues at coordinate 23,687 of NZ_JBEZXZ010000002.1, forward strand.
CGTATCCGTTCATATACGGAAAGTTATAGTTCAGCGTGCGCCAGACCCCCGCCCCTGATACGCCGCCGCAGACACTGTCGGGCGCGGCCCCGCAGGCCCGGTTCCTCGCGGTCATCTCGCACGAGTTGCGGACGCCGCTGACCACCATCGCGTCGTTCACCGAAAGCCTCGACACGGACAGCCTCGCGCCGGCCGAACGCTCGGTCGCGCTGGCGGCCGTGCGCCGCAACACCGACCGGATGCTCGCCCTGGTCGAGGACCTCATGGTGGTCAGCCGGCTGCAGACCGGCGATCTCGAGCTGCGGCGCACCGGCGTCGACCTTCCCGCGCTGATCGCGCAGGCCGCCGAGTTGCTGGCCAGCCGCGAGCCGTACACGGACGCGACCGTGCGGGCCGGCGCCGGGCCGGGGCTGGTCGCCGACGCCCCGCTGCTGCGGGACCTCTTCTATGCGGTGATCGGCACGGTGGCCAGCGGGGCCGCTGACCGGTCCGCCACGGTCCACGCCTCGGCAGGGCCGCAGGGCTGGACGGTGCGGGTGACCGCCCGGCAATCCGAGCAGCTCACGGACGAGCACCTGATGGCCGGGATGCTGGCCCTGCCCGACCCGCCGCATCGCCGGCGCAGCACCGCGGTGTGGATGCTGCTCGCCGAGGCGATCGCCGCACGGCACGGCGGCTCCGCACAACTGACATACGCCCCCGAGGAGGGCGCGGGTGCCGAGATCAGGCTTCCGCCCACCATCCCCACAGGCTAACAACTTACAGGGTCGATACGTTGTAAACAGTCAAACAAGGGACATACAGCCGAAAAGCCGATCCGATAACCATGCCGGGCGAACAGGCGCCCGACGTGGATCGGGAGGCTGTAAGTGTTCGGTTCCGTACGACGTCTCGCCCTTGTCGTGGCCGCGCCGGCCGCGCTGTTAGGGATCGCGGCGATACCCACGTACGCCGAGACCACGGTCCCGGCGGTCGCGGCCGCCAGAGGCGAAGCCGCTCCGGCCACTTACCCGGCGCTCGGCGACGAGGTGTTCGCGCTGACCAACGAGGAGCGGATCCGCAACGGCTGCGCCCCGCTCACCGAGGACGAGGAGCTGACCGTCGCCGCCGTCCGGCAGAGCCACTACATGGCCGCCACCGGCGACTTCGGCCACTTCGGCTGGCACGGCTCGACCCTTCGCAGCCGCTCCCGCGCCGCCGGCTATCACGCCGTGGCGGGCGAGAACGTCGCGCACGGCTTCACCGGGAGCCGGCAGGTCATGGCGGCCTGGATGGCCAGCCCGCCGCACCGGGCCAACATCCTCAACTGCGGCGTACGGGCGATCGGCGCGGGCGTGCAGCGCGCCGCGAACGGCACCTACTACTGGACCCAGGTCTTCGGCTGGCGCTAGCGCGGGCCGAAGCTAGAGGACGCAGTTGACCAGGACCGGTTCGGGATGCAGGACGACGCCGAACCGGTCCCGTACGCCGTCGCGGATCTCCCTGGCCAGGTCCAGCAGGGCCGCCGTCGTGCCGCCGCCGCGGTGGGTCAGCGCGAGCGTGTGCTTCGAGGAGATCGCCACGCCGCCGGCGCCGCCGTAGCCCTTGCCGAAGCCCGCCCGCTCGATCAGCCAGGCGGCCGGGACCTTGACCGTGCCGTTCGGCGCCGGCCAGCTCGGCGGCTCGCCCGCGTCGGCGAGCCGGTCCTGCACCGCGGCCCACTCCTGCGCCGACAGCACCGGGTTGGTGAAGAAGGAGCCCACCGACCGGGTGTCCGGGTCCTCCGGGTCGAGCACCATGCCCTTGCCCGCGCGCAGCTTCAGCACCGTCTCGCGCACCCGCGCCGCGCCGGCCCGGTCACCGACCTCGACCCCCAGCTGACGGGCCAGTTCGACGTACCGGACCGGGGCCGACTCGGCGGCGACCTCGAGGCGGAAATCGACCTCGAGCACCACCCAGCGGTCGCTGTGCTTGAAAATGCTCGACCGGTAGGCAAATCCGCACTCCGGCAGCGAGAGCGCCCGCACCTCGTCCTGGTGCCGGTCGTAGACGTGCACCGCCTCGATGGTGTGCGCGACCTCCTGGCCGTAGGCGCCCACATTCTGGATCGGGGTCGCGCCGGCCGAGCCGGGGATGCCGGACAGCGCCTCGAGGCCGGAGAGGCCCCGCTCGATCGTGTCCGCGACGAATTCGTCCCAGGGCTCCCCGGCGGCCACCCGCACGAGCATGCCGCGCGAGTCCCGGTCGATCACCCGCACCCCACGCGTGCGCAGCAGCAGCACCTTGCCGGGGAATCCCGCGTCACCGATCACGACGTTGCTTCCGCCGGCCAGGACGAGCACGGATTGCGCCTTGGCGGCGGCAGCCCGTACGGTTGTCACCACTTCGTCCGTTTCCGACAGCACGGCCAGAGCGCCTGCGGGGCCGCCGAGGCGTAGCGTCGTGTACGCCCCTAGCGAACTGGCATGCGCTGCGGATGCGGCGGTTGGGTGGTCAGCACTAACGTCAGGCACGACGTTCACCCTAGGCCGCGGGCCCGGGGTGTATTCCGGTGGTCCTCCTCGATCGGGAGAAGGCTGATGAACAGGCTGCACGCGACGAAGGACTTCTGGCTCGCCGCCCTGCGCGCCGACGGGCCGGCGTTCCAGGATGCCGTCGCCGAGACGGGCCCCGACGCCGCGGTGCCCCGGTGTCCGGGATGGACGGTGGCCGATCTCACCGAGCATGTCACCACCACCCTGCGCTGGGTGCGCGCGCTGGCGCCGCGCGGCGTGATCGACCGGCCCGACGACCCGGTGATCTTCGAGCCCCGCCCCGCCTGGCCCGAGGCGCTCGACCACCTGCGCCGGGAGATGACCGGCACGATCGAGACGCTCGACGCGCTCGACCCCGACCTGCCGTCCTGGACCTGGCCGGCGCAGGCCCGCAAGGCCGGCTTCTGGCAGCGCCGGATGGCGCACGAGATCTCGGTGCACCGCTGGGACGCCGAGTCCGCGGCCGGTCGCGCCCTGCCGATCGAGACGAAGCTCGCCGCGGACGGCGTCAACGAGGTGATCGACACCTGGCTGCCCGCCGGCCGCCGCAAGGGCCCCACCGACCTGCACGGCGTGGTCCACCTCATCGCCACCGATGCGAGCTATGAGTGGTTCGTCCGGTTACGCGGCGCCGGCATCTCGCTCCTCGACACCGGAACGATCCTAGATTCGGACGATCACCACCCGCGCGCGGAGGCTGCCGGCACCGCCAGCGACGTCCTGCTGGCACTTATGGGGCGAATCGATCCGGACAATCTAGTCGTTACCGGCGATCCGCGCCTGATTAGCGCGCTTCGCACCGGTTAGTCCCGTCCCATCATCCGGACGGTGTTCCGCAACTTTCGGATGGCTCCCGAGAACGCTATTGGCTCTACGCTGTACCGGTTAAGGGCGGTCATTTTCCGGCCGCCCGTCACAGTCCCGCCGCTGATCAAGCCGGTCGGCGCGGCCCGGCTCGGCAGCGGCGGATCACGCAGGGAGCGGTGAAGGATGACGGCAACCGTCTCGGTGGAGTCGAGCAACGAACCACTGGCACCGGGGGCGCGATTCCCGGACGGCTTCATCTGGGGCGCCGCGACGGCGTCGTACCAGATCGAGGGCGCGGTACTCGAGGACGGCCGGGGGCCGTCCATCTGGGACACGTTCAGCCGTACGCCGGGCCGGGTGCACGCCGGGCACACCGGCGACGTGGCGTGCGACCACTACCACCGCTACGTCGAGGACGTCGCGATGATGGCCGATCTCGGACTGGCCTCGTACCGGTACTCGATCGCCTGGCCGCGCATTCAGCCCGACGGCACCGGCCCGGTCAACACCCGCGGGCTGGACTTCTACGACCGGCTGACGGACGAGCTGATCGGCAAGGGCATCGACCCGGTCATCACGCTCTACCACTGGGATCTGCCGCAGAGCCTCGAGGACCGCGGCGGCTGGACCGTCCGCGACACCGCCGAGGCCTTCGCCGAGTACGCCCAGATCGTGCACTCCCGCCTCGGCGACCGGGTGCGCACCTGGACCACGCTGAACGAGCCGTGGTGCTCGGCCTACCTGGGCTACGGCAGCGGCCGGCACGCGCCGGGCGTGCGGAACCCGGCCTCGGTCTTCAAGGCCGTGCATCACCTGCTGCTGGGCCACGGCCTCGCCGCCCGGGCCCTGCGCTCGGCCGGGGCGCAGAGCGTCAGCATCACGCTGAACCCGGCCGCGGTGCTGCCGATGGACCCGGAGAACTCCGCCGACGTCGAGGCCGCCCGGATCGTCGACGGCCTCAACAACCGGATCTTCCTGGACCCCCTGCTGCGCGGGCAGTACCCGGACGACATGCGCGAGCACATGGCCCGCTTCGTCGACCTGTCGTTCATCCGGGACGGCGACGAGGCGATCATCAACGCGCCCATCGACGTGCTGGGCGTCAACTTCTACACGCCGACGTACGTGTCGGCGAAGCCCGGCACCCCCGCCGCGCTGGACGCACCGGGCACCGAGGGCGTCGCCTTCCGCGAGCCGGTCGGCCCGGTCACCGACATCGGCTGGCAGATCGAGCCGGCCGCGCTGACCCGGCTGCTGGACCGGATTCACCGGGACTATCCCGGCACCCCGATGATGATCACCGAGAACGGCGCGTCGTACTCCGACGGACCGGCCGAGGACGGCGCGGTCCACGACACCGACCGCATCGAGTATCTGGACGGGCATCTGCGCGCCTGTCTCGATGCCATTTCCCACGGCGTTGACCTTCGGGGATACTTCGCGTGGTCGTTGATGGACAATTTCGAATGGGCCGAGGGGTACGCCAAGCGATTCGGCCTGGTGCACGTGGACTACACCACGCAGCAGCGGGTGCCGAAGAACAGCGCGCGGTGGTACCAGGAGGTGATCCGGCGAAACGGTCTCACCGACCAGGGCCGGATCGGGGAGTGAGCTGATGGTGACGCGGGAGCGACCGACTCTTGAGGCCGTGGCCAGGCGCGCCGGTGTCTCGAGGGCGACCGTCTCCCGCGTCGTCAACGGGTCGACCACGGTCGCCGTGGCGATCCGTGACGCGGTCAAGCAGGCCGTCGAGGAGCTGGGCTACGTGCCCAACCAGGCCGCGCGCAGCCTGGTCACCCAGCGCACCGAGTCGATCGCGCTGATCCTGCCGGAGACGGCGAACCGGGTCTTCTCCGACGACCTGTTCTTCCCCGCGGTGATCCGCGGGGTGAGCATGGAGCTCGACGCGGCCGACAAGCAACTGGTGCTGATGATGGCGGGCTCGGCGGCCAGCCACGACCGGGTCGAGCGTTACGCGATGGCCGGCCACGTCGACGGCGTCATGTTCGCCTCGATGCACGGCGCCGACCCGCTGCCCGGCACGCTCGCCCGGCTCGGCATCCCGGTCGTCTGCAGCGGCCGCCCGATGACCCCGGCCGAGCTTCCGGTGCCGTACGTGGACGTGGACCACGTCGGCGGCGTCGGCAAGGCGGTCCGGCACCTGCTGAGCACCGGGCGGCGCAGGATCGCCACCATCGCCGGGCCGCAGGACATGATCGCCGGAATAGACCGGCTGACCGGATACCAGGACACGCTGCGCGACGCGGGGCTGGCCGAGCACGTCGCCGTCGGCGACTTCACCCGCGAGTCCGGTCTGCGCGCGATGCGCCAGCTGCTCGCCGACGACCCGGAACTGGACGCGGTCTTCGTGGCCTCCGACATGATGGCCCACGGCGCGCTGCAGGCGCTCAAGGACGCGGGCCGCCGGGTCCCCGCGGACGTCGCGGTGATCGGCTTCGACGACTTCGAGATCAGCCGGCTCAGCGACCCGCCGCTGACCACGGTCCGCCAGCCGATAGTCGACATGGGCCGGACGATGGCGCGTCAGATGCTCGGCCTGGTCAACGACCGGCCGACGGAGCCGGACGCCGTCGTCCTGCCCACCGAGCTGGTGGTGCGCGCCTCGGCCTGAGGCCGGAAGGCGTCAGAGGGACGGCAACGTCGTGATCTCGATGGGCAGCCCGAGGGACCTGCGGGCGAGCAGGGTGCCGCCGACCACCGCGGCCGGCATCACCAGCACGGCACCCAGCGGGATCAGGAAGCAGGCGAAGACCGCCACCCCGAAACCGAGGGCGAGCGGACGATGGCCGCGCAGCGCCGCCCGGCGGTGCCGCAGGCGCTGACCCCGCCGCTGGAACGGCACCCCGGTCAACTCGACGGCGAGCAGCCAGCCGCCGACCGCGCCGCCGATCACCGGGACCACCGTCTGGCCGACGACCGGGATGAAGCCGGCCAGGAACAGCGGGATGCCGAAGAGGACGGAGAGCCCGATCAGGCGCAACGAGTCCACCAGGCTGCGGGCCAGCGAGCGGGCCACCGACACCTCGACCTCGTCCCGCACGCCGCCGAGGCGGGATTCGACCAGGCCGGAGATCTTCTCGTAGAACGGGTCGCCGATCAGCAGCGTGACCGCGGTGAAGGTGAGCACGCCGAACAGGCCGCCGAACCCGATCAGGGCCACGCCGGCGAGCACCCGGATCAGGTCGCGCCAGGCGCTCGACCAGTCGTCGGCGAACCAGGTGACCGTCGCGGACAGGTCACCCACGTAAGCGATCAGGGCGGCCAGCGCGGCGGCGTACAGGATGCCGGAGATCAGGGCCGGGAGCAGGCCCAGGCCGAGCATCCGGGGGTTGCGCAGCACCAGGACCACGCCACGGCCGAGCAGGCCCGCGCCGGTGGCGAACTGGCGGACGGCGCCGCCGGTCGCCGCCGCCCCTTTTCCGGCCACGGACCGCAGCTGATTCGAGTTACTTCCCACGGTCCGCGAGCTTAGGACCCCCGGACCAGTCGCGCATCGCTGAGGCCGGAGACCTCCGGATCGGCGCTCTCGCTCGGGTCCGTCGCGGACGGGCTCGGCGGGGTGACGATCGCGGTCGGGGTCGGCACCGGCGGCAGCAGCGTCAGACCCGGCGACGGTGTGACCGGCACCACTATGGACGTCGCGGGCAGGCTGGGCAGCACGATGACGGCCTCCCGGGTGGCCAGGGTCGACTCCACGGCGACCGGCTTCGTGGTCGGCGGCGACCAGTCGGCGATCCGCCCGGACGCCGGTGACTTGGCCCTGGCGGGCGCGACACCGATGCCGCCGGCCCCGCCGGGCGCGCTCACCGCCGGCGTCATGGGTGCCGGCGTGCCGAGCGTCCAGCCGACGGTGACGGCGAACGGGAGGCCGAGGGTGATCAGGCCGAAAAAGATGGGTTTGGGGGAAAGCCGCACGTAATGAACACCGTTTCAGTACCCGAAAAGTTACGGCTCAAAGCGATCTACCCACTTGATCGATACCTCGCCGGCCCGGTACTGTCCATCGGCTCGCATCGAATGCGAACCATTTTCCACGGGGAGCGAAATGGATTCCGGACGACCGCGCGGTCTCGCCGCGCTGCTGACTCTCGCCCTGAGCGCCGGAACGGTGGCCGGTGCCGGCCTGCTCGGCTCTCCGGCCTGGGCCGCCGACCCGTTGACTGGCACGTTCAACCTCGACAGCACCAGCATCTGGACCGGGCAGCAGGTGACGCTGGCGCAGGTGGGCGAGGTCGCGAACGACCCCACCCCGGAGACGCCGGCCCAGGTCTCGATCAACTGGGGTGACGGCAACACCGACACCACCACCGCCGCGGACGCCAACAAGGTGAAGCACCACTACTCGGCGGTCGGCTCCTACCCGGTTGCGGTGACCCTGAGGGACACCCCGGGTGACGAGGCTCAGCCCGTCGCCGTCAGCACGGTGACCGTCGCGGCCGTGCCCGGCCTGTACAAGTTCGACCCGACCTGGAACTGGACCTGGGCCGGCGGCGGCCACAGCGCAAAGTTCGTGCTGAGCGGCGTGCCCGCGAACGCCACCCGGGTCTGGGTGAACTGGGGCGACGACGAGGTCAGCCTGCTGTCCAGGAGCACCCTCTCGACGACCCACAACTACGGCCCCGGCACCTTCACGGCGTACGTCACCCTGGAGAACGCGCAGGGCAAGTCGGAAGCGAAGCGGACCAGCACTTACCAGACGCGGGTCGACACCATCGTGCCCACGGCCACCCTCAAGGTGCCGAGCAGCCCGACCAAGGCCGCGTCCTGGAAGACGGTTCAGGGCACCGCCAAGGACGGCCAGATCGGCATGGACGCGGTCGGCGTGCAGCTGTTCAAGTGGAGCACCACGACCGACTACTACTACAACTTCACCACCAAGAAGTGGGTCAAGTACAACCCGGGCAGCACCACGATCCCGAACGCGGCCCTCGCCTGGCGCACTGTGGACTCGGCCGGCGTCTGGAAGGTCGCCGTGGCCGGCCTCTCGAAGGGTTACACCCTCGAGGTCGACTACTTCGCGCTCGACCGGGCCGGGAACGCCAGCCCCTGGAAGTGGAGGGCGCAGAAGCTCACCAGCTGAGCTCCTGAGCGGACAGAAAACAGCCCGGGCCCCGGCCCGGGCTGTTTCGCGTTCAGGCGGCGTTCAGGAAGGCGGACACTCGCTCGCGCAGGTCCTTGCGCTGGGTCCAGAGCACCGCCGGCCGGTCGTAGACGTGCAGCACGGCACCGGGCAGCAGCCCGGCGAGCCGTTCGGCGACGGGCGCGGGATGCACGTCGTCACCCACACACCCGATCACCAGCGCCCGGCCCCGGAACGCCGCCAGCGCCGACTCGTCCGGCACCGCCGGCTCGCGCCACAACGTGCCGAGCTCGCGGGCGAGCCCGTCAGCCGTCAGTTGCTCGACGCGCTGCCGCAGATGACTCCGGCCGCTCGGCGTGTTCAGCGCCGAGGGCGGCAGCTCGGGCTCGACGGCCCGCGCGACCAGCGCGGCCTCGCCCGACTCGACCGCGGCGAGCAGCCGGGCCAGTCGCGCCTCGGCCCGCGGCGGCCGCACGCCGTCCAGGGGCGCGGGCAGGAAGAGCACGATCCGCTCGAAGCGCTCGGGCGTGTCAGCGATCAGCCGGCAGAGCGCGCCGGCGCCCATGCTGACGCCGACGGCGCGGGTGGCACCGGACCGGTCGGCGACGGCGCGGAGATCGCCGGCGAGATCGGCGAAGCTCCAGGGGCCGGGCGGCGCGGCCGAGCGGCCGTGCCCCCGGAAGTGGAAGAAGACCCGGCGGCCGGCGACGCCGCTGCCGAGCGGGCGAGTGCCGGAGATGTCGCCGGCCAGGCCGTGCGCGAAGACCGTGACCGGCTCACCGGCGCCGGTGACCAGCTCCTCCAGCAGCACGCCGGGGTCGCCCGCGACCAGGCCGTCCGGCCTACCAGAAGCCGGTGCCATCCGAGAGGTCCTTGAGGCCGCGGCGGACGTCAAGCAGATAGATCAGCGCCGCGGCGATGCCGATCAGCGCGAAGAGCCGCAGCGGCCCCCCGATCAGCAGGGTCAGGATGAGGCAGCCCGCCAGGATGGCCACCCACGCACCCTTGGGCAGGGTGCCGATCGCCTGGAACCCGTCTCCGCGCTGCGTCACGCAATGGATCAGGGCCACGATCTGGACCACCATGGACATGATCAGGATCGCCAGGTTGAGATAGCTGACGGCGTACCCGTAGAAGATCGGCGCGGAATAGCCCATGAGAGGGAGTCTATGACGCGGGCCCCGGCAGATGCCGGGGCCCGCTGATCAAAAAGTCGCCGTGGCTACTTACTTGGCGGCCGGGCGGGTCGCGCGCTTGCGCGGCTTCGGCGTGGACTCCGCGGCGGCGGCCTCGACGGCCTTCGGCTCCGTGGTGGTCACCATGTCGGCGTTGACCACGTCCGCGGCCTCGACGACGCCGGTGCCGACGACCCGCTCGCCGTGGGCGACAAGCGAGGTGTAGACGGCGACGGCACGCTCCTGCGCGGCGTGAGCGAACGCGACGGCGCTGGCGGTGGCGGACTCGCGCAGCTTGTCGAAGTCGGTCTCGGCGGCCGTCGTCTTGAGCGAGGCGGCGGTGGTGTTCGCCGTGTCGTTCGCGGTCTTCAGCGAGGCCGCGGCGCGGTCACTGAGGTCGGTGATGACGGCCGGCAGCTTGCGGAGCTGCTGGTAGGCCAGGTCACCGGCGCCGGCGGCGGCGTAGAGGGGCGCGGGGATGCGGGTCTTGGTCTGCTCGGTCATCACTTACTTCTCCTCGGGCTGAGTGGTCTCGGGTGCGGGGGCCGCACCGTTTTCGGCGACTGCCACGTCGCGCATGACGTCGCTGAGCGCGTCATCGGAGTGGGTAGCCTCCGCGGGCGGGGCCGCTGCGGGTTCGGTCGCAGCCGGCGCCTGCCGCGCGGTCTCGTTTCGGAACGTCTCGTAGATCTGCGACAACGACTGCTTCTGGGCGATCGTCAGCTCGGGGTCGACCGCGATGGCGGCCAGCACGCCCTGCTGGCCCTCGCCGTCGAGCAGGCCGGCACGCAGGTACATCGCGGGCGTCGACACCCGCAGTGCGCTGGCCAGTTGTTGCAGCACCTCGGCGCTTGGCTTGCGCAGGCCGCGCTCGATCTGGCTGAGGTACGGGTTGCTCACGCCCGCCCGGTCGGCGAGCTGCCGAAGCGAGATCTTCGCGGTCTGCCGCAGGTCACGGATGAATCCGCCGATGTCCTGGGGCAGGTCCTTGGGTGCGGCCATGCATTCGAAGGTAGCCGGGAGTGCTAGCTCTTGCAAGCAAAACGCTTGCAAGAGCTAGCGTGAGTCGCGTCACCAGGCGGTGCGGATCTCGCCGATCCGTTCGCCGCCGCCCAGCACCGGCACCGTGGCCAGGTCGTCCATCACCGGCGCCGCGACGCCGAGCCGGCGCAGCGCCGACATCAGGACCGGCATCCGGGCCCGCATGCCACCGTCCTCGATCTTGAGGGCGACGGCACCGACACCCTCGATCGCCACCGCGACGACGCCCTCGGCCCCGCCCTTGGCCAGCAGCCCGGGCACGCCGCGCATCAGCAGGGTGTCGTCCTCGCCGGTTCCCGCGACCAGCTCCGGATCGGCGCGCATCGTGTCGGCCACCAGCCGCTCGAACGACCGGGGCGGCGCCTGGACCAGCCGCAGGAACCCGCGGGCCAGGGCGGTCAGCGAGAAGCCGAACACCGGTGCGCCGCAGCCGTCGATCCCGGTCGCGGCGATCGGCTCGCCGACCAGGTCGGCCACCGCGGCGGCGATCGCCACCTGCAGCGGATGCTTCGAATCCCGGTAGTCGTCAAGCGGCCAGCCGTTCGCCACGCAGGTGGCCAGCATCCCGGCGTGCTTGCCGGAGCAGTTCATCAGGATCCGCTCGGGGCCGCGGCCGTCGCGCAGCACGATGTCCCGCTCGTCCTCGGAGAGCGGCAGCGAGTCCGGGCAGCGCAGCGCGCTCTCGTCCAGCCCCGCGGCGCCGAGGATCTCGCGGACCCGGGCGACGTGGAACGGCTCGCCGAAGTGGCTGCCGCTGATCAGCGCGAGGTCGGCCGGATCGGCGGTGCGCAGCCCCGCGCGCAGCATGCCCACCGTCTGCAGCGGCTTGTTGGAGGACCGGGGGAACATGGGCGTGGCGACCTCTCCGGCCGCGGCGACCTGCCCGCCGGCGGCGTCGAGAACCACCACCGAACCGTGGTGCACCGACTCGACGAAACCCGAGCGCACCACCTCCGCCAGGATCATCGGGCCGGCACCCCGAGCAGCTCGCGGGCCTCGGTCGTGGTCAGCGGCGGGCGCTGGGCGAGCTGCGCGAAGCCGAACGCGCGGGCCACCAGCTGCATGTTCGACTCGACCGGCTGGCCCTTGCCGTACGTGATCGTGTCCTCCATGCCGACCCGCAGGTGCCCGCCGGCGGAGAGCGAGGCGAGCATGACCGGGATCGTGCTGCGCCCGATGCCGGTGGCCGAGAACGTGGTGCCCGCGGGCAGGTCACGGATCGCCTGCTCGCACGCGACAAGAGCCGCGGCGGTGCCCGGCATGCCGCCGGGCACGCCCATCACCAGGTCGACGTGCACGTGGCCGCCGAACGGAAGCCCGTGCTTGGCGAGCAGGCGCTGCAGGGTGGTCAGCTGCCCCAGGTCGAAGATCTCGTACTCCGGCACGATGCCCCGCTCCTGCATCCGGGTGTGCAGGTCGACGATGAAGTCCCAGCGGTTCAGGAACACGCCGTCGCCGAAGTTGACGGTGCCCATCGTGCAGGACGCCATCTCGGGCCCGGCGTCGAGCACGGCCAGCCGGGCGGACTCGGGATCGGTCACCGCGCCGCCCGAGGAGAGCTGAACGATCAGGTCCGTGGCCTGCCTCAGCGCGTCGACCGTGGCGCGCAGCCGGCCCTGGTCCAGGCTCGGCTCGCCCGCGTCGTCGCGGATGTGTACGTGCACGATCGCGGCGCCGAGCGCCTCGCACTCCTTGGCGGTGGCCACGAGCTCGTCGATCGTCACGGGCAGCGCCGGTACGGCTGCCTTGCTGCTCTCGGCGCCGGTGGGCGCGACTGTGATGAGTGTCCCGGTCATGTCCGCGATCCTGCCATGCGGGACGGGCTTACGAGACGTCGATGGCGGCGGCCGACTCCCCGACCAGCAGTGCGGCGTCGTCCGCGACGTTGCGCTTGAGCACGGCCAGGGCGATCATGCCCAGCTCGTAGTGGCGGGCCGCGGTGCCGACGAAGCCCACCGCGCGCCCGTCCAGCGTCACCGGGGTGCCCTGCGCGGGCGGCTGGTCGGTGGCGATCCCGTCGAGGTGCAGCAGCACCAGCCGCCGGGGCGGCCGGCCCAGGTGGTGCACCCGGGCGATCGTCTCCTGTCCCCGGTAGCAGCCCTTGTCGAGGTGCACGGCGGGCGCACCGAGGCCGGCCTCGGCCGGGATGGTCCGGTGGTCGGTCTCCCAGCCCAGCCGCGGCAGCCGGTTGGCGACCCGGACCGCCTCGTAGGCCCACAGCCCGGACCTCGGCACGTCGGCCAGCAGGCCCAGCACCTCGTCGAGGGCCGCCCGGGGCACCAGCAGGTCGACGCCGAGCGGCACCCGGCGGGCGAGCGCACCGGGCCCGAAGGCACGGACGTCGTAGAGGGCGGTCGGCTCGTCCGGCACCGAGCCGGCGGCGAACTTCGGGCCCGGCACCTCGAAGATCCGCGGCTCGGCCGGCTCGACGCCCAGGTGGGTGGCGGCCGCGGCGGCCGCCTGCGGCCCGACCAGCGAGAGCACGGCAATCTCGGCGGTCGCGTCGCGCGGCTCCACCCGGGTGAAGAAACGCATCATCTCGAGGTATTTCAGCAGGCCGGCGCCCGCACCGGGCTCGGTGTCCAGCCACGCGGTGGTGCCGTCCTCGGCGACCAGGGCGTGCTGCTCGACGTGGCCGTGCGGCGACAGCACCAGAAGCTCGGTGCCCTGCCCGGCGCGCAGGCCGCTGAGGTGCTGGGTGGTCAGGTTGTGCAGCCAGCCCGCGCGCTCGTCGCCCGGCACGGCGACGACGTCGCGGTTGGACCGGTCGACCAGCCCGACTGCGGTGTCGAGGACGCGCTGCTCGCGCATCGGGTCGCCGTAGTGCGCCGGCACGCCGGCGTCGGCCGACGCGGGTTCGAGCTCCTCGATGAGAACCGTGGTCACAGCCGGCCTCCTATGCCGTGTCGCCCGGTGCCGCCGGTCACGGCTGCCGCTCCCGGCAGTCGCCGCACTCGCCGAAGAGCGAGACGTGACCGACGTCGACCCGGAAGTCGCGATCCTTGTTGAGCTGTTCGGTCACGGGCAGCATCACCGCGGGATCGACCTCGTCGATCGAGCCGCAGTTGCGGCAGACGAGGTGGACGTGCTGGTCCTCGCCCGCCGGGTGATAGGTCGGCGAACCGTGCGACAGGTGGGTGTGGCTGACGAGGCTCAGGTCCTCGAGCAGCTCGAGTGTGCGATAGACGGTGGTGATGTTGACGCCGGCGGCACGCTCACGCACGGTGTGGTGGATCTGCTCCGGAGTCGCGTGCCCCAGCTCATGCACGGCCTCCAGGATCAGCTGGCGCTGCGGGGTGAGGCGCAGGCCGCGTTCCCTGAGCATCTCGGCAAGCGATGTGGCGGACACGTTACGAGCATAGTTCGCGCGGCTATACCCTCCGCGACGTGAGCGACAGCATTCTGGTGATCCCCGGCTCAGGCGCCGTGACCCCGGCCGACCGCGGCCTGCTCTACGGCGAGGGGGTCTTCGAGAGCCTGCACCTGCGCCCGTCCGGCCCCTGGCTGCTGGACCGCCATCTGGACCGCCTGCACCGCTCGGCGGCCCTGCTGGAGATGCCGCTCCCGCCCCGGGAGGACCTGGCGGAGCTGGCCCGGCGCGCGGCCCGGGCCGGGCCGGGCGGAGAGGCAGCGCTGCGGCTGATCGTCACCGCCGGCCCGGCGTCCGGCCCGCAGGCGGTCTACGCCACCGTCGGGCCGGTACCCGCCGCGGCGCTGCGCGAGCGCCGCGACGGCATCCGGGTGATCACCGCGGATCTGGGCGTCGGCCCGCGCCCGCCGTGGTCACTGGCCGCGGCGAAGACGCTCTCCTACGCGGAGAACCTGGCGGCGCGGCGCTGGGCCCAGCGCCAGGGCGCCGACGATCTCCTCTGGCTGACCCCGGACGGCCACGCCCTGGAGGCGCCAACCGCCAGCCTGGTCTGGCTCACCGGCGACACCCTGTGCACCGTCGCTCCGGGGCGCACCGGCATCCTCGCCGGCACCACGGCGGCGCACCTGCTCGACCGGGCGCCGGAGCTCGGCCTGCGCGCCGAGGAGCGCCTGATCACCGCGGCCGAGCTGACGGCGGCCGACGGCGTCTGGTTCGCGTCGTCGCTGCGCGGGCTGGCCGAGGTCCGCATTCTGGACGGAACGCACCGCGCCGGGTCACCCTGGACCCGGCGCCTGCTGGACCTGCTGGGCTTCGAGGTCCGGTGACCTCAGCCGCCGATGCGCAGCAGCCTCGCGGACAGGTGCGGTTGCAGGCTGTGCCCCATCGCCGACATCTCGTGCGCGTAGAGCAGTGCGCCGTCGACGATGCCGAAGAGCCGGTGGCCGGCGGCCACCTCCTTGGCGGACGGCGTGCGGACGACCGCGTCCGTCGCCATCTCCAGCCGCGTTCCGCTGACCCGCCCGAGGTAGAGCTCCATCACCCCGGTCGGCGGCATCATGGTGGCCTCCATCTCGTCGCCGGGCCGGTCGTCGACCAGCACCGGCCGCCACCAGCCCACCTCGCGCCCGGCCATCCGCACCGGCTTGGAGTCGGCGTCGAGCAGCCAGGCCCGCGACTCGTATGCCAGGAACGGCCGGCCGTCGTGGCTGATCCGGATCTCCTGCGCGAAGTCGAAGTCGTCGACCTCGGGGAATCCGCCCTGGCCCCGGCCGCGCCAGAGTCCGATGAACGGCAGCAGCCCGAGCAGCGCCGGGTGCAGATCCGGCCCCTGCCGCAGGTCGTGCGTGTCCTCGTACGGGTACGCGTCGACCGGCGGCGCGTTCATCCAGGGCGGTGGGCCCAGCGGGTTTTCCGTCTCACTGCTCACCAGCGTCCCCTTGCAATGCGCATCGCCAGATAGCCCAAACCGCCCGCCAGCCCGCCGAACCCGGCGACCAGCAGACTTACGAACCCGACCTCGGTAACCATGACCACGCCATCCTATGCTGACCGGCATGGCCCGTTTGCTCGTCGTCAAGGCAACCGCCGGCGCGGACTCACCGGAGCGTTGCTCGCAGGCGTTCACGGTGGCCTCGACCGCGGCCGCGTCCGGCGTGGACGTGTCCTTCTGGCTGACCGGCGAGTCGACGTGGTTCGCCCTGCCTGGCCGGGCGGCCGGGTTCGCCCTGCCGCACGCCGCTCCGCTGCCGGACCTGCTCGAGTTGCTGCTCGCGACCGGCCGGGTCACCGCCTGCACGCAGTGCGCCGCGCGCCGCGAGATCGGCCCCGGCGACGTGCTGCCGGGGATCCGGATCGCGGGCGCCGCCGTCTTCGTCGAGGAGATCATGTCCGACGGCGCCCAGGCGGTCGTGTACTAGCCGGGCACTATCCGCCAGCGCTGGCCGGCGAGGTTGAGATCCGCCCACTGCGTGACGGCCGCGCCGTCCGCGGTCGACTGCCCCGACACCTCCAGCAGCTTGCCGCTGTGCCGGGCGACGATCTCGAAGACGCCGGCCGAGACCCAGGTAAGCCGCCACTGCTGGTTGGCGCCGCCGACGTAGTCCCACTGGGTGACCCGCGCACCGTCCGCGGTGGAGACGCCGGCGACGTCGACGCACTTGCCGGTGAGGTTGCTGACGATCCGGAAGTAGCCGGCGCCCACGTCCTCGAACCGCCACACGTGGTCGGCGGTCCCGGTCGGCGGCCACTGGGTGAGCTGTGCGCCGTTGGCCGTCGACATGTCCTGGATGGCCAGCACCTTGTCGGTGTGGGTGACCTGCAGCTTGACGTTGCCGTCGGGGATCAGCCGCCAGTTGTGGTCGGCGGTCGCGTTGTCGGTGAACTGCACGACGTTCGCGGAGTCTGCCGTGGACATGCCGGACACGGCGAGGACCTTGCCGGAGTTGAAGTTGCGGATCCGCAGGTAGCCGGTGCCGTTGTCGAGCAGTTGCCACAGATGGTCGGCGGTGCCGCTGTCGTCGAACTGCACGACTTGCGCGGAGTCGGCGGTGGACATCCGGTCGACGCCGAGCACCTTGCCGGAGTTCACGCAGCGGATCCGCACGTACCCGTCGCCGTTGTCGACGATCTGCCACAGGTGGTCGGCCGTGCCGCTGTCGGCGAACTGCACGACCCGGGCGCTGTTCGCCTGCGACATCTGGTCGACGCCGAGCACCTTGCCGCTGTTCTGGTTCTGGATCCGGAACGCGACGCCCGGCTGCACCCACGGCCGGCCGGCGCCGATCGTGGGGAACGACGTGACCCGCAGCCGGGCCGCGCCCATCGGGATCAGCGCGACGGTCTCGACCGGCTCGGCCGACGGGGTCGGGCTGTCCTGCAACGGCGTGACGATCTGGTCGGAGTCGGCGGTCCAGGCCGGGATCCGGCGGGCCGGCGTGGTGATCCGGATCGGCGCGTTGGCGGGCGTGAACGGGTCGTTGGCGTTGCCGAGCCCGGTCGTCACCGCGAACGAGGTCGCGCCGTCGAGGCCGTAGTTCCAGGCCGATCCGGGCCGCACCTCGCTGGTCGGCCAGGCGTCCGTGCCGCCCTTGCGGGACCAGTTCTCGGTGATCGCCAGCGAGAACGTCAGGGCGCCGAAGCCGACCGAGACCGCGTTGTGGTTGCCGGTCCAGGTCTTCACCGCCGCCCGCATGGGCAGGCGCAGCACGATCCGGTCACCGTTCGCCCAGGTCCGGCTGATCTTCGAGTACGCCGGCCCGGGCGTGACGGCCGCGGCGGCACCGTTGACGGTGACGGCCGGCGCCGAACACCACCCCGGTATCCGCAGATACAGCGGGAAGGCCAGGGCCTTCGGGGTGCTGACCGTGTACGTGATCGTGTCGGAGAACGGGTAGGACGTGTCGGCGACGATCGTGACCGCCGTACCGTCGGCGACCTTGGCGGTGACCCGTGACGGGCCGTGCAGGTTCGCGACCAGGCCGCCGTCTGGGGTGGCCGCCCACATCTCCTCGACGTAGTAGGGCCAGCCCATGCCGTAGTTGTGCGGGCAGCACCGGTAGTTGTCGATGCCCAGCATGTAGGCCTGCATCGGGAACCCGTTCTGGAACTGAGCCTGACTGCCCGCGTGGTTCAGCAGCGCGACGCTGTTCGCGCTGGTGATGTAGTGGATGCCCCGCTGCTTCTGGTCCAGCGAGGCGGGCAGCGAGTTGAACGCCAGGTCCTCGACCCGGTCCGCCCAGACCGGGTCGCCGGTGATCCGGCTCAGCATCTCGTGGCTGGACATGAACTCGACGATGCCGCAGGTCTCGAACCCCTGCCGCGGGTCGCCGAAGCCGGGCCGGGCGTTCTCGTCACCGGCGAAGCCGCCGCCGGGGAACTGCCCGTAGGCGCTCATGATCCGGTTGTAGTCCTGGTAGCTGGCCTGCCGGTGCGCGGCGTCGCCGGAGAGCACCGAGTAGACGGCCGGCTCGCGGAAACCCTGCGCCAGGTTGACGTTGTGCAGCGACGGCAGGTTGTCGAGGTAGTTCGCCGAGTTGGCGTGGATCTTGCGGGCCAGGTCGAGCAGGAACGCGTCGCCGGTGCGGTTGTAGGTCCAGAACACCACCTCGAGCGTGTCGGCCCACCGGAAGCTGCCCCAGCTCTGCGAGAAGACGCTGGTGGGGCGGCCGTTGACGTACTGGAAGAAGCGGGTCAGGAACGGCACGATCCGGGTGTCGCCGGTGAACTCCTGGAAGGTGCGCACGGCGTGCAGCATCGGCATGTGTGGCCAGAAGTCCGGGCCGTTGTTCAGGCTGGTACGCAGGCTCGTCGGCCCGAAGAAGCCGTCGGATGCCTGGGTCGCCAGGACGCCGTCGATCCAGCGCCGGGTCTCGTTGATGACCCGGGTGTCGCCCGTGACGTAGCCGAGGCTGCTGAAGCCCTTGAGCCAGTACGGCAGCTCCTCCCAGCCGCCCAGGTTCGGGTGGATCCAGCCGGTGTTGTCGTACTGAAGGAAGTGCGAGATCTCGGTCATCCGGCCGTTGATGCCGTCCAGCTGGTAGCCGAGCTGGGTGGCGAGCCATCCGGCGGCCCTGGTCTGCCCGGGCGCGAGGCGGATGAAGGCGTCGGGCCGCAGCGGCGACCGGTTGACCACATGACCGGGCGCGGCGGCCTGCGCCGCCGTCCCGGTGATCAGTTCTGTTACCGCCGCGACGGCGGGCACGGCAACGGTTCCGGCCAGGAAAGTTCGACGGTCCACAGCAGCCTCCGGGGGCGCGCCAGGGCGTGCGCTCGTGGTGGATTATGTTCGAATCAGGTTGGTTACAGGATCGTAAAACACTGATTCACGCATGTAAATGGATTGCCACCGTCTATTTGCCAGGGTTGTTAACGACAGCCGGTGGTGGCGCTGACCCACGCCGTCCCGTCACCGTCGCCGACCACCACGGACACCGCGCCGTCGCGGTACGCCCAGACGTGCGGATCGGCCTGCACGACGCTCGCGCCGGACACCACCGCCCGCAGCGCACCGCGCAGATTCGCGGGGGCCGCGAGCCCGTCCGCGGTCACGGTCCGCGCCGTCGCGCCGCCGGCCGGGCAGGCCACCTCGCTGCTGGTGGCCCCAGCGCCGCTCGCGCCCAGCGCACCCAGCGCCGCACCGAAGGCCGGCGGCGTCTGCACCGCGGGCCGGGGCTCGGGCCCGAGGTCCACGCCGTCGGCGAGGGGGCGGCACCCCGTCGAGGCCCGCACCGTGAAGACGGTGGCGTCCGAGTCGATGGCGGCGTCCACGCCGACGAACGCACCGGCGTCGGCGCGCAGCGCGTACCGGGTGCGGGCGGTGTTGTGCCGCACGGCCGCGGCGTACCCGGGCGGCATCGCCCGCGCGATCGCCTCCAGCGCGGCGGGCGCCTGGCCGGCGCGTACCCGGACGGTGACGTCCCGGACGGCCTCGACGCCCTTCCGCACCGGGGTCAGGGCGCAGTCCCGCTCGAACTCCACCGGGCCGAGCGAGACGACCCGGTCGGGAGCGTCGGCGGCGGCGAACGCGACGCCGGTGGCCCGCTCCAGCACGGGCAGCGCCTCGGCGATGTTCCGCTGCTCCGGGACCGTCGGCGGGTCATGACGAACGGACCAGGCCGCGAAGCCGGCGATGGCCAGCGACCAGGCCACCACGATCGCGATCAGCCACCACCGCCGCTTGGGCCGCTCGTCGGCGGCGGGCGGAAGGGGCTGGTACCCGGGCGGCAGGTTCACGGCAGCCATGCTCGCATGCGCTGCGCAAACGCCGGGCGGCCGGTCACGGGAACGTTTACGGGCGGAACCCCGGATGGGTCCCGCCCGTAGACAACAGAGCGTGGGTCAGGCGGCGACGCCGAGGCCGACCTCGTTCACGCCGCGGGTGGCGTCCACCGTCAGGTCGCCGTTCCCGTGCCGGGACAGCGCCCGCAGGGTCCAGCTTCCCGGCGCCGCGAAGAAGCGGAACACGCCCTGCGGCGAGGTGACCACCTCGGCGGTGAACTCGCCGGACGAGTCGAGCAGGCGGACGTAGGCGCCGCCCACCGCGTCGCCCTCGGCGTTCGTCACGATGCCGGTGATGACGGTTTCCTTCTGGAGGTCGACGCCGGCCGGGATGGGAGCCGACTGGTCGGGCGCGGCGCAGCCGTCCGCGATGTTCGATGCAGAAGTCATGGTCAGGCCTTTCCGGGCTCGTCGCCGAGGGCGATCGGCACGCCGATGAGGGAGCCGTACTCGGTCCAGGAACCGTCGTAGTTCTTCACGTTCTCGTGGCCGAGCAGCTCCTTGAGCACGAACCAGGTGTGCGAGGAGCGCTCGCCGATGCGGCAGTAGGCGATCGTGTCCTTGCCGCCGTCCAGGCCCGCGGCACCGTAGATCTTGGTGAGCTCGGCGTCGGACTTGAACGTGCCGTCCTCGTTGGCCGCCTTGCTCCACGGCACGCTGATCGCGGTCGGGATGTGGCCGGCGCGCTGCGACTGCTCCTGCGGCAGGTGCGCCGGCGCGAGCAGCCGGCCCGCGAACTCGTCGGGGCTGCGCACGTCCACCAGGTTCTTCACGCCGATGGCCTGCACGACCTCGTCGCGGAAGGCGCGGATGGTCAGGTCCGGCGCAGACGCCTGGTACTGCGTGGCCGCGCGCGAGGGCACGTCCTTGGAGTAGGGGCGGGCGTCGAGCTCCCACTTCTTGCGGCCGCCGTCGATCAGCTTCACGTCGCCGTGGCCGTAGAGCTTGAAGTACCAGTACGCGTACGCGGCGAACCAGTTGTTGTTGCCGCCGTACAGAACCACGGTGTCGTCGTTGGCGATGCCGCGCGCGGACAGGAGCGCGGAGAACTGCTCCTGGTTGACGAAGTCACGGCGGACCGGGTCCTGCAGGTCGGCCTTCCAGTCGATCTTGACGGCGCCGGGGATGTGGCCGCCGTCGTAGGCGCTGGTGTCCTCGTCGACCTCGACGAAGACCACACCCGGAGTCTCGAGATTCTTCTCGGCCCAGTCGGCAGATACGAGCGCGGTGTCGCGACTCATCGGATTACTCCCTTGGTCAGGTGAGATGGGGGTGAGTCGACGCGCGGAGGAATTAGGTCGCACCCCGCGCGGGACCCTTGTTGGAACGGATCACGTTGGGTTGGGTGCGACGGCGCCACTGCCGGGCTGAGGGTTTAGATCCTGTGCAGCTGGAATGGCCCCGTCAGATGACGGGGCGACACAGGCAGGCGGCCACGCGGCACAGGTCGACCGCGCGCCTCTTGGTGAGCAACAGGCTCATGCCGCCGACCCTACCAGCGGTTCCAGACCCCGGAACACTGTCGACCACCATCCGGGAACGAGTCCGCCGTCACAGTCAGCCCGAACTCAATGACACATCGCTGGCCCCGGCGGTCACCACGAGACCCTCGGGGGTCGGCTCGACCTTCTGCACCTTCATGCCGAGCGGCAGGGCCGGCACCTTCAGATCCACCGAGAGCTGCTTGACGAAGCCGTCGACAAGCGAGCGCACGAACGGGAGGTTCGGCAGGCCCTCGGCGGTCACGTCGGCGAAGGTCACGCTGACCACGCCGTCCTTGACCGCGAGGTTCGCCGTGCCGCTGGCGTTGAAGGTCTGGCCCAGCGCCTTGATCGGCGCGGTGCCGACCAGCTTGCCGTCGCGCTCGCTGAGCACGAGGCCCTCCTGGCCGATCAGGTCGGCCAGGTTGGCGTAGGTGATCGTGCCGGCGCCGGTGACGGTGCTCGCGACGATGTCGCCGGTGCCGCTGCGGATCGTGTCCAGCGGCGCCTTCACGTCCTCGGCCCGGATATCGAGCACCTTCATGTCGATCTGCTTGCCGTTGCCGGCCGGCCCCGAGAAGTCGTCAAGCACGATCCGGATCTGCTGGTACTTCCCCGCCAGCACCTGGGTCAGGAACGGCACGCCCTCGATGGACACGTCCGGCTCCTGCGAGGTGGCGTGCTGGTCGTCCAGTTGCGCGACGACCCGGTCGCTGATCAGCCGCTCCGCGACCGACTTGCCGAACCGGTCCGCCACCACCAGCAGGCCGAGAATCAGCAGGAGCAGGACACCGATGGTGATCATCAGGCCCCGCCCGCGACGCTTACGCGGCTTCGTCGACCCGTACACCTGCGCCACAGCGGCCTCCCGATCACGTCAAGTGGCACGGTATATGCCCCGCGCCCGCGTTCCGGACACCCTCGGTTTCCGCCACCACATCAGGTGAGGAAGAAGACCGTCATCACGTACGCGGCCGGCAGCGCCAGTGCGAACGCGCCCAGCGGGCCCTGCATGTGCCGGGCCACCCAGAACGTCGGCGTCGAGCCGGCCATCCGCCGGCCCGCCTCGGAGTAGTTGACCGCGAGGTCGACGAGCTCGGCGATGCCGGCCACGACGAAGCCCAGCACGGCACCCTTCGCCGGGGTGAACGGCAGGACCAGCACGCTGCCGAGCATGGCCGCCGCGAGCGTGCCGAGCATCGCGCCGACGATGACGCCGGTCGCGCCGCGCGGCACCTGCGGCGCGATCCGCGGCTTCGGGAAGACCGCGTCGATCAGGTGCGCGACCATCACCGCGACGGCGATGGCGGTGAGACAGACCAGCACGGACTGCGTCCCGACCGGCTTGCGGGTGAGCACGATCAACTGGGCGAAGGACACCACGCCGGCGACGATGAGCAGCGTGCCGCTGAGCGCGTCGCGGAACTGCAGCCGGTCCTCGGACCGCAACTGCTGGCCGACGACCGCGAGCACGTAACCGACCGCCGCGACGGCCAGCAGCGGCAGGACGCCTGCCGGGTCGCGGGTGGCGGCCAGATAGTCGGCGGCGGCCGCGGCCGCCACGCTGACCCCGGCGACGGTGCCGGCCGCCGGCGGCCGGATCGCCATCGTGAAGGCCAGGATGTAGAGCAGCTGCACCCCGAAGATCACGATCCCGTACGACAGGCGCGCGTCCGGCCCGGAGGTCTGCGCCCCGAGGATCAGCCCGGCGCCCAGGAGCCCGGCGAAGCCGGCGATCGCCACCGAGAGCTGGCGGCGCACCGGTACGACCGGGATCTCCTCGTCGAACTCCTCCTCGTCGTCCTCTTCGCCCGGCTCGTCGCCGCGGTTGCCGATCCGCGAGGCGGGCTCGGGCGCGCCGGCGTAGAAGCCGGAGGAGGATCGGCCCGGCGCCGAACGGGCGATCTCCCGGGAGACGTCGTCGTCCCAGGAGTCGTTGTCGCGGGGCGCGGTAGGAGGCACGCCTGCGATCGTGCCAGACCCGGGCCATGGAGTACTCATCGCGGCCGGGTCATCCTCCCCGCCGTCCGGTCACGTCCCGGGTCCACATGCACCATCGTCGCGGGATGGGGGTCGGCTGAAAGGCCGGTAATGGTCCGGCTGTTCGGTTACCTCGGGGGCGTAGTTCACATCACTTGGTGATCCGGCCGGGGTATTCGAGCTGGCGGATCGGTTAAGGTACTCGCAGCCCACCCGTCGTTGACGCCGGGACAAATCCTTCCGGTGGCGCAGCTCTGAGCTGCGTGGACCGGGTCACCCGAGCGGTCTTCGCGCCGCAAGGATCGAGGTGAGTGTGGAAATCCTCCTGTTGGTGACGACACGTGCTGGTGAGCCGTCCGCCGTGTTGCCCGCGCTGGACCTGCTGCCCCACTCCGTGCGCACCGCCCCCCGGGATGTGCGCACTCTTGTCTCCGGGCCGAGCCCGGACGCCGTGCTCGTCGACGCCCGTTCGGAGCTCTCCGAGGCCCGCGCGACCTGCCGCATGCTGCACGCGACCGGCATCGGCGTCCCGCTGATGGCCGTGGTGACCGAAGCCGGCCTGATCGCACTCAACGCCGACTGGGGCGTCGACGACGTCATCCTGGCCGGCGCGGGTCCGGCCGAGGTCGAGGCCCGGCTGCGCCTCGCGGTCGGGCGCCTGACGAACGCGACCGCGGGCGCCGGCGGTTCGATCCGCGCCGGCGAGCTCAACATCGACCCCGACACCTACGCCGCCAAGCTCAAGGGCCGGCCGCTCGACCTCACCTACAAGGAGTTCGAGCTGCTGAAGTTCCTGGCGCAGCACCCCGGCCGGGTCTTCACCCGCGACCAGTTGCTGCGCGAGGTCTGGGGCTACGACTACTTCGGCGGCACCCGCACGGTCGACGTGCACGTGCGGCGGCTGCGCGCCAAGCTCGGCTCGGAGTACGAGTCGATGATCGGCACCGTCCGCCAGGTCGGCTACAAGTTCGTGGTCCCGCCGAGCAACCGCCAGTTGCCCGACAACGAGCCCGTCTCGCTGCCGGTCTGAGCGCTCCGCATTGCTGACCCAGGTCCGGTCGTCCGACCGGCTCTCCCCCGCCGAGGCGGCCGACGTGCTCGCGTTGGCCGCCGCGGCCGATGAGACCGACGGCGTCCACCCGCTCTCCGAGGACGG
Organism: Actinoplanes sp. NPDC026623; assembly: GCF_040638275.1. Lineage (NCBI taxonomy): Bacteria > Bacillati > Actinomycetota > Actinomycetes > Micromonosporales > Micromonosporaceae > Actinoplanes > Actinoplanes sp. NPDC026623. Next base: position 48,089 of record NZ_JBEZXZ010000002.1, read on the forward strand.
CGTCCTCGGCCTGCGCGGCGCCGACCGGGCCCACCTGCTCGCCTACGAGGGCGGGTCGCTGGCGGGCTACGCCTACCTGCGCGACGAGTCGGGTGAGCTCGTGGTGCACCCGGATCATCGGCGGCGCGGCCACGGCACCGCGCTGCTCACGGCCGCCGGCCCGGGTGCGAAGCGGTTCTGGGCGCACGGCGACGACCCGGCCGCCCGCGCCTTCGCCGAGCGGGCGGGCTTCGCCCGCGCCCGCGTCCTCTGGCAGATGCGGCGCCGCCTCGCCGGGCTGCCCGAGGTCGCGCTGCCCGACGGCGTGCGCGTGCGCACCTTCGTGCCCGGCGCCGACGACGAGGCCTGGCTGGGCGTCAACGCCCGGGCCTTCGCCCACCACCCCGAGCAGGGCCGCTGGACCGCGGACGACCTGCGGCTGCGCCTCGCCGAGCCCTGGTTCGACCCGGCCGGCTTCCTGCTGGCGGTCGACCCGGCCGACGACCGGCTGCTCGGCTTCCACTGGACCAAGGTCCACCCCGCCGAGGGCCGGGAGCCGGCGCTCGGCGAGATCTATGTGCTCGGCGTCGACCCGGGCGGGCACCGCCGGGGCCTCGGCGCCGCCCTCAGCGTCGCCGGGCTGCGTTACCTCGCCGGCCTGGGCCTGTCGGACGTCCTGCTCTACGTGGACGAGTCGAGCACCGCGGCGGTCGCCCTCTACCGCCGCCTCGGCTTCGAGATCCACTCGACCGACGTGATGTACAGCCGCTAGAAACGGGCCACCCGCGACGCAACGACGCCGGTGAATCGCCCATCGCGCCCCCCGCTTCTCTCGCCGGGGTTCTCCGCGCCAAAAAGAACGCAAGATAACGCCCATATCGGACACGCGGCGCTGAGTTCACTTAACAGACAACCCTTCCTCAGTCAAAGGCAACCGCCCGGCGTTTACGTGTTCACCCTGCGTTCACTCTTGCCCGGGAAGCCGGTCACCTGGCACTCCTAGTTTTCCGGGTGTGCCGATGAGAGTTCGGCCGGCCGGGACCTCGGAGCCCGGAGATGCGTTCTATGAAAGGGACCCCCGTGAAGCTCCAGCGGTACTACGTTGCCGGCATTGCCTTGACCGCCACGCTCGCGCTCACCGCGTGCGGCTCTGACAACACCGACTCGCCCACCGGTGACGCCTCCGTCGCGCCCGGCAGCTGTACGGCGGGTCAGCTCACCGCACAGGGATCATCTGCGCAGAAGAACGCCATGGACGAGTGGATCAAGACCTACCAGGGCCAGTGCGCGGACACCAAGATCGGATACGAGGGCACCGGCTCCGGCGCCGGCATCCAGGCGTTCATAGCCGGCACCGCCGACTTCGCCGGCTCCGACTCGGCGCTGAAGGAGGAGGAGCAGCCGCAGGCCACCGCCAAGTGCCCGGGCGGCCAGGCGCTCAACCTCCCGATGGTCATCGGCCCGATCGCGGTCGTCTACAACCTCGAGGGCGTCGACGGCCTGCAGCTGTCCTCCCCGACCCTCGCCAAGATCTTCTCGGGCAAGATCACCAAGTGGAACGACGCGGCCATCGCCGCCGAGAACTCCGGCGCGAAGCTGCCGGCCACCACGATCGCGTCCGTGCACCGCTCGGACGAGTCGGGCACGACCGACAACTTCACCAAGTACCTGAGCAAGACCGCCGAGAAGGACTGGACCTACAGCAACGCCAAGGCGTGGAAGGCCCCGGGCGGCACCGGCGCGGCCAAGTCGGACGGCGTCGCCAGCGCGGTCAAGAGCACGGCCGGCTCGATCTCCTACGTGGAGCTCTCCTTCGCGGAGAACAGCGACCTGCAGAAGGCCAAGATCAAGAACGGCGCGGGTGAATACACCGAGCTGACCGCCGAGAGCGCCGGCAAGACCATCGCGGGCGCCAAGGTCGCGGGCACCGGCGACGACCTGAAGCTCGACATCGACTACGCCACCACCGAGGCCGGCGCCTACCCGATCGTCCTGGTCACCTACGAGATCGCCTGCAGCAAGGGCAGCCCGAAGGCGGCCCTGATCAAGGGCTTCCTGACCTACACCTCGAGCACCAGCGGCCAGTCCGCGCTGGGCGAGCTGGGCTACGCCCCGCTGCCGGAGACCGTCCGCAGCAAGGTCGAGGCCTCGGTCGCAAAGATCTCCTGACCCGGCGCACCGCACACAATCTCCCTCCTAGACGACTGCGAGCGAGCGAATGGGTGACTACCCCTCCCGCTCGGCGAGTGTCAGGGCCGGCGCATCGGGTGTGACAGGACGTCACGCCCGGTCCGCCGGCACCGGCGTATCGCCGATCCCTCCCGATGACTTCGACGGCCGCCGCCCGCCGCTCGGTGGCGGGGGCGCCCTACCCAGGAAGTCCCGGTTCTCGGTGGAGACCGGCTTCCGGGGACTCAGCACGGCCGCCGGCGCGATGGTGCTGGTCATCATCGTCGCCATCGCGATCTTCCTGATCTCGGAGGCGAAGCCCGCCCTACAGGCGAACACCGAGAACTTCTTCACCTACCAGGCCTGGTTCCCCAACGACGCCGATCCGCACTTCGGCATCGCCGCGCTGGCCTTCGGCACCCTGCTGACGTCGCTCATCGCGCTGATCCTCGCGGTGCCGATCGCCCTGGGCATCGCGCTCTTCCTCTCGCACTACGCGCCCAGGCGGCTGGCCACGCCGCTGGGCTTCGTCGTCGACCTGCTCGCCGCAGTGCCCAGCGTCGTCTTCGGACTCTGGGGCCGCGACGTCCTCATGGTTCCGGTGCAGGAGCTCTCGGTCTGGCTCAACAAGTACTTCGGCTGGCTGCCGATCTTCGGCGGCGACGGGCCGTTCGGCCGCTCGATCCTGCTCGGCAGCCTGGTGCTGGCGATCATGGTGCTGCCGATCATGACCTCGCTGTCCCGGGAGGTCTTCCAGCAGACCCCCGCCATGAACGAGGAGGCGGCGCTCGCCCTCGGCGCCACCAAGTGGGAGATGATCCGCACCGCCGTGCTGCCGTACGGCAAGCCCGGCGTCATCGCCGCGGTCATGCTCGGCCTGGGCCGCGCGCTCGGCGAGACCATCGCCCTGGCCATGACCCTCGGCATCGTCTTCAACATCTCGTTCAACCTGATCGAGAACGGCGGCAACAGCATCGCCGCCAACATCGCCAACACCTTCGGCGAGGCCAACGACACCGGACGCGGCGCACTCATCGCCTCCGGCCTGGTGCTGTTCGCCATCACGCTGGTGGTCAACATGGCCGCGCGGGCGATCATCTACCGCCGCCGCGAGTTCCGGGACAGTGCGGCATGACCGCGTGCATGCCGAAGGGAAGCCGAGCATGAGCCTGCTGGAGAGTGAAGCCGCCGGCGTGGCGATGACGCCGGACAACATTCGCAGCCGGCGGCTGCCGCTGCTCAACAACCTCGGCGTCGTCGTCGCGGCGCTCGCCGTCGCCGCCGTGATCGTGTATGGGTTCGGCATCGGCGGCTGGGTGCTCGTGGTCGTGCTCGGCACCGTGTTCTACCTGGCCGGGCTCTACGTCGCGGCCTCCCGGGTGGAGGGCCGCCGCTCGGCCCGCGACCGCATCTGGAAGACGCTGATCTACACGGCCTGCATCCTGGCCATCCTGCCGCTGGCCGCGGTCGTCTGGACGCTGGTGACGAAGGGAATCGCCCGCCTCGACGGCAACTTCTTCGGCACCTCGATGAACAACATCGGCGCCCGGGACCCGGACGGCGGCGCGTACCACGCGATCGTCGGCACGCTGCTGCAGGTCGGGCTCGCCACCCTGATGGCGGTGCCGCTCGGCGTGCTCGGCGCGATCTACCTGGTCGAATACGGCCGCGGCCGGTTCGCCCTGACGGTCCGCTTCTTCGTCGACGTCATGACCGGCATCCCGTCGATCGTCGCCGGCCTGTTCATCCTGGCGTTCTGGGTGCTCAAGGTCAGCCCGATCTTCAACAACGGCACCCCGCGCTACTCCGGCTTCGCCGCCTCGCTGGCGCTGACGGTGCTGATGCTGCCGACGATCGTGCGGTCCACCGAGGAGATGCTCCGCCTGGTGCCCGGCCCGCTGCGCGAGGGTGCGTACGCGCTGGGTGTTCCGCAGTGGAAGACGATCCTCAAGGTCGTGCTGCCCACCGCGCTGCCCGGCATCGTCACCGGCGTCATGCTCTCGGTCGCCCGCGCGGCCGGCGAGACGGCACCGGTCCTGCTCGTCGCCGGCGGTGCCGCGGCGATCAACTTCGACCCGTTCGCCGGCAACCAGTCGTCGCTGGCGCTCTTCGTCTACCAGCAGGCCGGCGACGCGTCGAAGTACGCGCCGCAGCGGGCCTGGACGGCGGCGCTGACGCTCGTCGCCCTGGTGCTGGCCCTGACCATCGCAGCCAAGCTGCTCGCCCGCCGCAACCGGCTGTCCTGAGAGGTGTCCCCCATGGCCAAGCGCATCGAGGCGAGCAACGTCTCGTCCTACTACGGCTCGTTCAAGGCGATCGACAACGTCTCCATGACGGTGGAGCCGAAGACGATCACCGCCCTGATCGGCCCGTCCGGCTGCGGCAAGTCCACCTTCCTGCGGTCGGTCAACCGCATGCACGAGGTGCTGCCCAACACCCGCATCGAGGGCCGGCTGACGATCGACGACCAGAACATCTACGACGCCGACGTCGACGTCACCGCCGTGCGCCGGATGATCGGCATGGTCTTCCAGCGCCCCAACCCGTTCCCGACGATGTCGATCTACGAGAACGTGGTCGCGGGCCTGAAGCTCAACGGCGTCCGCAAGAAGGCGCTGCTGGACGAGGCGGCCGAGAAGTCGCTGCGGGCGGCGAACCTGTGGGACGAGGTCAAGGACCGCCTCGCCCGCCCCGGCGCCGGCCTCTCCGGCGGCCAGCAGCAGCGCCTCTGCATCGCCCGTACCATCGCGGTCGAGCCGCAGGTCGTGCTCATGGACGAACCCTGCTCGGCGCTCGACCCGATCTCGACGCTGGCGATCGAGGACCTGATGTTCAAGCTGAAGGACCGCTTCACGATCATCATCGTCACGCACAACATGCAGCAGGCCGCCCGGGTCAGCGACAAGACCGGCTTCTTCTCGATCGACAAGACCGGCGACCCCGGCCGCCTCATCGAGTACGGCGACACGCAGAAGATCTTCAGCAACCCCGCCGAGAAGAAGACCGAGGACTACATCACGGGCCGCTTCGGCTAGGTCCTTTCGCCATCCATGCGAAAGGGACCTAGGGCAGGTGCAGGACGGCGCCGCCGTCGGTCAGCTCGACCCGGGGCATGACCGGCTCGGCGGCGTCGCGGCCGGCCGAGGCCGCGACGACCCCCTCGATGCCTTCGTACGCGGACAGATCGTTCAGCATCACCCGCGTAGGTGGCAGCATGGTCAGGCCGTTGGCGGCCGCCGGGCTGATCCAGGTGGTCCGGTCAGCCTCGCCGGACACGTCCCGGGCGGTCTGCGACTGCGGCAGCAGGGCGACGAAGAACCAGGTGTCGAAGCGCCTCGGCTCGAACTCCGGCGTGATCCACCGGGCCCACGGCAGCAGCAGGTCGTCGCGCAGCAGCAGGTCCCGGCTCCGCAGCAGGTCGGTCATCGTCAGCTCGCGCCGCTGCACGGCCGCGCGTTCGGCCTCCCACTCCGGCCCGCTGACATCACCGACGGTGCGGTCCGGCTGCTGCCGCGGGCCGGCCAGCAGGACGCCGGCCTCCTCGAAGAGCTCGCGGGCCGCCGCGCCCACCACCGCCCGGGCCTCGTCCTGCGGCACGCCCAGGCGCCGTGACCAGTCCTGCTTGATCGTCTCGGGGCGGTCGTTCGCGTCGACGCCGCCGCCCGGGAACGCGTACACGCCGCCGAAGACCATCGTGGTGGCGCGGCGCAGGACGTACACCTCGAAGGCCTCGTCGGCCGGCCGCAGCAGGACGACGGTGGCCGCGGGGCGGGCGGACGCCGGGGTGCCGCTGAAGTCGCGGGCCCGCTGCACCATGGCCGCCGGCAGCGGCATCGATTCGCTCACCATCTGATCCTCCCCCATCCGACCGCCCCACCCACCACCCGAAGTCAGGCTGAAGGCGTTATTCGCCGTAGGGGCGATACGGTGACGATCATGACCGAGAAAGCTGTCCGCTGGGGCGTCCTTGGCACCGGCGGCATCGCCGCCACGTTCGCGGCCGACCTTCCGCTCGTGCCCGGCGCCGAGCTGGCCGCCGTCGGCTCCCGCACCCCCGAGGCCGCGGCGGCGTTCGCCGGCCGGCACGGCTTCGCCCGCTCGCACGGCTCCTGGGCGGAGCTGGCCGCCGACCCCGACGTCGACGTGATCTACGTGGCGACACCGCACGCGGCGCACTTCGACGCGGCGATGACCTGTCTCGAGGGCGGTAAGGCGGTGCTCTGCGAGAAGCCGATGACCCTGGACCTGGCCTCGTCCACGGCCCTGGTGCAGGAGGCGCGTGACCGCGGCGTGTTCCTGATGGAGGCCATGTGGATGCGCCTCAACCCGGCGATCCGCCGCATGGTGGAGCTGATCCACGCCGGCGCGATCGGCGAGGTGACGAACATCCACGCGGACTTCGGCCTGCAGGGCCCCTTCCCGGCCACCCACCGGCTGCGCGACCCCGCGCTGGGCGGCGGCGCGCTGATGGACCTCGGCGTCTACCCGATCAACCTGGCGCACCTGATCCTCGGCGCGCCGGCGGCGGTGCACAGCTGGGCCCGGCTGACCCCGGAGGGCGTCGACGACAACACGGGAATCCTGCTGGGCTGGGACTCCGGTGCGGTCGCGGCCCTGTCCTGCAGCCTGGTCGGCGAGACCCGCACCGCGGCGTCGATCACCGGCACGCTGGGGCGGATCGACCTGCCGCAGGGCTTCTTCGTGCCGCGCGGCTTCGTGCTGCACCGGGCCGGCCAGGCGACGGAGGACATCTCCTACCCGTTCCCGGGCAGCGGCTACCAGTACGAGGCGGTGGAGGTGCAGCGCTGCCTCGCCGCGGGCCTGCGGGAGAGCCCGCTGATGCCGCACGCGACGACCCTGGAGATCATGAGCCTGCTGGACACGATCCGCGCCCAGATCGGCGTCGCCTACTGACGGAGCTTGTTTATCGGCGAAGCTCGGGGCCCGACCCCTCGGTGCGGCCGGGCCCTGCGGCTCAGCTGAAGAGCGGCTTCACCAGGAAGTAGACGACGCAGGCGATCAGCGCCGCCGCCGGGAACGTGGTGATCCAGGCGATCACGATGTTGCCGGCCATGTTCCAGCGGACCGCGCTCAGGCGCTTCGTCGCGCCGACGCCCATGATCGCCGAGGTGATCGTGTGAGTCGTCGAGATCGGCGCGTGCAGGACCAGCGCGTTGAAGAACAGCACGGAGCTCGCCACCATCTCGGCCGCGAAGCCCTCCGCCGGACCCAGATCGATGATCTTGCGGCCGAGCGTGCGGATGATGCGCCAGCCGCCCGCGTAGGTTCCCGCCGCCAGCACCAGCGCCGACGTCCAGAACACCCACCACGGAATGTGTGACGGGCTGTCCTGGAAGCCGCCCGTGTAGAGCGCCAGGACGATGATGCCCATCGTCTTCGCCGCGTCCTGCATGCCGTGGCCGACCGACATGAAGGCCGCCGAGACCGTCTGTGCGTGACGAAAGCCGCGGCTGAGCCTGCCCGGTTGGCCGCGGCGGAAGATCCACATGATCGCGACCATGACGATGAAGCCCAGGATGAAGCCGGCGAACGGCGAGAGCACCATCGGGATCAGGACCTTGTCGATGATGCTGCCCCACAGGACTGTGCCGTGGCTGGCGAACAACGTCGCGCCGACCAGGCCGCCGAAGAGCGCGTGCGACGAGGAGGACGGCAGGCCGAAATACCAGGTGATCAGGTTCCAGGCGATCGCGCCGACAACGCCGGCGAAGACCACCCCCAGGCCGGATACGCCTTTCGGGAGGCTGACCAGCCCTTCGCCGACCGTCTTGGCCACCTCCTTGCCGAAATACGCGCCGACGAGGTTGCCGATCGCGGCCATCGCAAGGGCCACGCGCGGGGTCAGGGCCCGGGTACTGACGCTGGTGGCGATGGCGTTCGCCGCGTCGTGGAAGCCGTTGGTGTAGTCGAAGGCCATCGCGGCGATGATCACCGCGATAACGGCTATGAGCTCGGGGGACAAGGTCTAGGACTCCTTGACCGTGATGGTCTCGACCGTGTTCGCCACGTGCTCGAAGGCGTCGCAGGCGGCCTCCAGCTCGTCGGCGACCTCCTTCATCTTCAGGACCGTCAGCGCGTCGTACTCGCCGGAGAAGAGGCGGACCAGCAGCATCCGGTACGCCCGGTCACCGTCGTTCTCCAGGCGGTTGATCTCGATCCAGTACTCCTCGAGATTCTTCATGGTCTTGAGCCGCGGCATCGCGTCCGCGGTGATCTTGGCCTGCTGGTCGAGCACGGTCACCAGCTCGTGCATCTCGCGCGGCAGCGACGGCAGCGCGGTGAGCCCGTACAGGTAGAGCAGGTTGCCGACCGCCTCGAGGTGGTCCATCACGTCGTCGAGCTGCGAGCCCAGCTGGTAGATGTCCTCGCGGTCGAACGGCGTGATGAAGGTCGAGTTGATCTTCTTGTACAGCGTGTGGGTGATCTCGTCGCTGTCGTGCTCGACATCGGTGAGCCGGTCGCTGACCGACTGCACGTCCGCGCCGGGCAGGGCGAGCTCGTTGAGCAGCGCGGTGCCCTTGACGAGGTTCTGGGCGGCGCGGCTGAACAGCTCGAAAAAGGCGCCCTCGGTGGGGCGGAAGGAGAACTTCACGGCGCGAACCTCGATCGAGGAGTGGACGAGACGGAGGAATGCTAGGTAACCCCTCCCCGGTTGCCGATCTCGCCCACCCCTGCTTAGCGGCAGTTCAAGGCGCGTTCACTTGCCGTTAACCTGGGATGCCGTCTATCTGGTTGCTTCAGACAGTTTGGGCGATGTCAGGTCGCGACGCGTTCGGTCGCGGGGTCGGCGTGAGGCGGCGGCCCACCGACGCGGACGGCATCCGCGGCGCGGCCGGGCGGGACACCGGATGCCGGCGCAGGTGCCGGGCCAGGCCGACCTGGTCGACGTCGGCGATGACGTCCACGCCGGCGGCGCCGAGCTCGGCCCAGATCGCCCGCCGGGCCCGCCGGTTACCCTCGGGCAGCCCCGAGAACCGCACGGTGCGGCCGTCCTCGTGCGCGGCGCGGACCATCGCGTGCAGCAGGTGCCGCTCCTCGGCGGAGATCGGCTCGCGCCCGTCCCAGCCGAACCGCCGGTTCCACGCCTCGCTGACCATCGGCGCCAGCGCGGGCGGCGCGGAGGCGGTGCCGAGGTCGTCGAAGGTGCCGTCGGCGAACGCGTACCGGCGGCGCTGGCCGGCGAGCAGCTCGCGGACGTCGACGATGCCCGCGATGATCACGGTGATCGCGCCCGGGTCGATCTGCCCGTCGACGCAGCGGGTCAGCAGCGGGGCGTGGTCACGCAACTGCTGATCAAGCATCCGGAACGCCCGCAGCAGCATGTCGGCGTCCCGGGTGGGACCGGCGAACTCGACGACGAGCCGGAACGGCACCCGTTGATCGCGGCAGAGGCGGCCGCCGCGCGCGTGAACCCGGGCGAAGAGCGGGGAGAGCACCAGCCGGCGCAGCGTGCGGCCGGGCTGCGGCCCCCCGGGCCCCATGAACAACTCGCCGTGCGGGCCCGGCCGGACCGGCACGGTGAGGCCGGCCAGCCCGCGCCGCAGCACGTCGGGCAGTGGATCAATGACCTGGTCTCCGACGAGCGCGTGCCCGGCCGGCAGGTACGCGCGCGGACGCCGGGCCACCGCGACCCCGACGGTCGCCGCGCCGGCGGCCCCCGTGACCCCGGCAAGACCGCCGAGGAGCGTCGCCACGTCGTTCGTCATCGCCTGCCCCCGCCCCGAGTACGTGAAATAGGACTAAATGGTCTTATAGCGCTCACCACTGTGTCACATGAGACACCTGTGGCAAGGCAATCTCGCGCAGAATTTCATTCATGCCGTCGGACGAGTTCGAAGCTGAGCGCCCCCGTCTACTCGCGGTCGCGTACCGGATGCTGGGCAGCCGGGCCGAGGCCGAGGACGTCGTGCAGGAGGCCTGGCTGCGATATCACGCCGCCCGGACCGGCGGCGGGATCCGTGATCTGCGGGCCTGGCTGACCACGATCACCGGGCGCCTCTGCCTGGACGTGCTCAGGTCGGCCCGGGTGCGCCGCGAGGCGTACCCGGGTCCCTGGCTGCCGGAACCGGTCGTGTCGCCGGCGGAGGACCCGGCCGAGAAGGTCGCCCAGCGCACGGAGGTGAGCCTGGCGCTGCTCGTCGTGCTGGAACGGCTGACGCCGGAGCAGCGGGTCGCGGTCGTGCTGCACGACGCGTTCGAGATGCCCTTCGACGAGGTCGCCGCGGTGCTCGACACCAGCGCCGGCGCGGCACGCCAGCACGCGTCCCGGGGCCGCCGCGCGGTCGCCGAGGGCCGGCCCCGGCACAATGCGGACGTCGCCGAGCAGCGGGCGGTGCTGGAGGCGTTCCTGGCGGCGGCGTCCTCCGGCGACCTGCGCGCCCTCGCGGCCGTGCTCGCGCCCGAGGTCGTGGCGATCGGTGACGGCGGCGGCGTGGTCAGGGCGGGCCGCAGGCCGATCCTCGGACCGGACCGGGTGGCCCGCTTCTACGCGGGAATCCTGCGCAAGATCACCGAAAGTGCCCACGGCGTCACGATGGAGCCGATCCTGGTGAACGGAGACGCGGGTGTGCTGATCCGCGGCGACTACCCGGACGGGCGAAGGCTGCTCTCCGTGCTGAGCGCCGCCGTCTCGGACGGCCGCATCACGGCCGTCTACAACCAGGCCAACCCCGCCAAGCTGGCGTCAGTCGACGACCGCTGACAGCCATTTCCGGTAGGCGGACGCGAACGGCTCGGAGCCGTCGCCCAGGGCGGTGAAGAGGAGCCCGGCCGCGGCGTGCGCCTCGGCGACGACCTCCGCGGTGTAGCCGTACGCGAGCCGGTGCTCCTCGAACTCGTCCTCGTCGCGAAGCTCGATCAGCCCGGTGTCGCGCCGGCGCGAGACGTCGAGGTCGAGGTCGACGATGTGCACCGTGTCGCCCTCCCAGCGCGCGGGGGTGGCGACGTCGCAGTAGACCTCGCTGGTGCGCGGCGGCGGGTTGAACATCCCGGTCCACCAGGCGTGATGCGGGATGAACAGGACGAACGGGATCTGCTCCACGGAAGGCTGACCGTGGTAGACGGAAACCGTGCCGCGCGTCACACCGACCCAGACTCCCAGGTCGTCCTCGTTGAGCCTGCGCGCGGGATAGTCCCGGTGAGCGGTGCCGTCGTACTTCGTGTAGACGACCCGGACCATCTCGCTCGGCATGACAAGACACTAACGGTGACATGGTTTCGTCGGTGGTGGCGGGTACGGTCTCCGACGTGACCGCCGCGACCCGCAAGAAGGCAACCGCGTCCCAGCTTCTCGCCGCCGCCGTCGGCGCGGTGCCGGGAGGGGCGTCCCGGCCGGGACAGGAGCAGATGGCCGCGGCCATCGAGCGGGCGGTGAAGGAGCGCGAGCACCTGCTGGTGCAGGCCGGCACCGGCACCGGCAAGTCCCTGGCCTATCTGACGCCGGCGCTGCTGGTCGACGGCCCGGTGGTGGTCTCGACCGCCACGCTGGCGCTGCAGAACCAGCTTGTCGAGCACGACCTGCCCCGCCTGGCCGACGCGGTGGAGCCGGTGCTGGGCCGCCGCCCGACGTTCGCGGTGCTCAAGGGCAGGCACCACTACCTCTGCGTGGCCAAGCTCGAGCACGCCGACGAGGAGGGCCCCACCGACACCCTCTTCGACGACGCGCCGCCGAAGGCGACCCAGTGGCTGGGCGAGGCGGGCAAGCTGGGAAAGCAGATCATCCGCGTCCGGCAGTGGGCGGAGAAGACCACGACCGGCGACCGCGACGAGCTCGACCCCGGCGTGGACGAGACCGCCTGGCGCCAGGTGTCGATGCCGGCCCGCGACTGCGTGGGCGCCGGCCGCTGCCCCTACGGCGCGGAGTGCTTCGCCGAGGCGTCCCGGGTCCGGGCCCGCGAGGCCGACATCGTGGTGACCAACCACAGCCTCCTCGCGGTCGACATGCTGGCGGAGCGCAACATCGTGCCCCCGCACAAGCTGCTGATCGTGGACGAGGCCCATGAGCTCGCCGACCGGGTCTCCTCGGCGGCCCAGGCGGAGCTGACCCCCGAGGCGGTCGAGCGGGCCTCGAAACGGGCCCGGCCGCTGATCTCCCCGGCGGCGGCCGAGTCGCTCGCGGAGGCGGCCGACTCGCTGACGGTCGGCCTCGGCGACATCCCGGCGGGCCGGCTGACCACCGGGCTGCCGCCGCTGCTGCACCAGGCGGTCCTGCTGATCGACTCGGCCACCCGGGCGGCCCTGGACGCGATCGGCGACGTCAAGAACGACGACCCCGATCCGGTGCGCAAGCAGCAGGCGAAGGCCATCCTGGACGACATCTCGACGACGGCGCAGCGCCTGCTGGAGGAGTCGGAGTTCGACGTCGCCTGGGTGGAGAAGTCCGACCTGGGAAACGGCCGCCGGGCGCTGGTGGTGGCGCCGCTGTCGGTGGCCGGCACCCTGGCCACCAACCTCTACGACGAGCGCACCGTGGTCGCCACCTCGGCGACGCTGACGCTGGGCGGCCGCTTCGACACCGTGGCCAGATCCCTGGGCCTGCCGACGGCGGCCCCGGTTCCGGCGGCCCGGGCGGCCGCGGCACCCCCGGTCTCCGGCGACGGCTGGAGCTCCCTCGACGTCGGCTCCCCCTTCGACTACCCCCGCCAGGGCATCCTCTACGTGGCCTCGCACCTGCCGCGACCGGCGGCGTCCGGCCTGCCGGACGCGGCCGGCGAGGAGCTGATCAAGCTGGTGACGGCGCTCGGCGGCCGCACCCTCGGCCTGTTCTCGTCCCGGCGCGCCGCGACACAGGCCGCGGAGCTGCTCCGGGCCCGCACCGACCTGCCGGTGCTCCTGCAGGGCGAGGAGTCCCTGCCGATCCTGGTCCGCAAGTTCCGGGAGCAGCGGGAGAGCTGCCTGTTCGGCGTGATGTCCCTCTGGCAGGGCGTCGACGTGCCGGGCGACGCCTGCCAGCTGGTCGTGATCGACCGCCTGCCGTTCCCCCGCCCGGATGAACCCCTGGCGGCGGCTCGCGCGGCGGCGGTGGACGCCGGCGGCGGCTCGGGCTTCGCCGCGGTGAGCGTCCCCATCGCCGCGGTCCGGCTGGCGCAGGGCGTCGGCCGGCTGATCCGCTCCACCGGCGACAAGGGCGTGGTGGCGGTGCTGGACTCCCGCCTGGAGACGGCGCGCGGCTACGGCGCCTTCCTGCGCCAGTCCCTCCCCCCGTTCTGGTATACGACCAGGCCGGAGGTGGCGCTCGGCGCCCTGGAGCGCCTGGCGAAATCCTGAATGCCGGGCCCGGCCGGGATCGCGGCTCTCCGGCCGGCCCCGGGCTCAGGTCGCCGGCTCCGTCTCGATGACGACGGGGTCCGGCGGCACCCCGGGCGGCCGCTGAACCAGCCGGCGGACACCCGTGTTCATGACGGCGATCAGCGGCACGGCGACCAGCGCGCCCACGATCCCGGCCAGGACCACGCCGGAGGCGATTCCGATGATCACGACGAGCGGGTGGATGGCGACCGCCCGGCCCATGATCAGCGGCTGCAGGATGTGACCCTCGAGCTGCTGCACGAGGATCACCGCGCCCAGCACTATGAGCGCGACCACCCAGCCCTCGTCCACCAGCGCGACCAGCACCGCCACCGCACCGGAGACGCTCGCACCCACGATCGGGATGAACGCGCCCAGGAACACCAGCGCCGCCAGCGGGAACGCGAACTGCACGTCGAGGATCACCAGCGCCAGCCCGATGCCGGTCGCGTCGATGAACGCCACCAGCACGGTCGCCCGCACGTAGGACCCGAGCGTCGACCACGACGCGTCACCGGCATCCGCCAGGCTCCACCGGGCGTTGACCGGAAACAACCGCACCAGGAAAATCCAGATCTTGCGGCCGTCGCGCAGGAAGAAGAACGTCGCGAACAGCACCAGCAACGCGCCGGTCATCACCTCGAACAGCGTCGTAGCGGTCGCCAGCCCGGTGGCCGTGAGCGACGACGTGTTAGCGGTGATCCACTTCTGCACCTCATCGCTCGCCTGATTGACCCAGTCGTCCGCCAGGTGCAGCGGACCGTTCTCACCCCACGCCTGTATCTGCTTGATGCCACCGTCGGCGTTCTTGGTCAGCTCCGGCAGCCCCTCGACGAACTGGCTGACCACCAGCGTCAGCGTGCCCGCCACCGCGGCGACGCCGCAGATCAGCACCAGGAACGTCGCGAACGACGGCGGCAGCCGGAAACGCCGCAGCCAGCCGACCGCCGGCGACAGCAGCGCCGACAGCAGCAGCGCGATGGCCAGCGGAATCACGACGATGCTGATGATGCCGATGAAGCGGAGCAGCACCCAGCCGACGACACCGACCACGATCAGCCGCCACGACCAGGCCGCCGCGATCCGCAGCGAGTGCGGCACCTCCGCGTCGTCGCGGCTCGCGGTCGACTGATCGTCGACCGGCGGCTCGGGCGGCGGCATCACAAATTCGGACTCCTCGTCGTCCGGAGTGCGGTCGTTCTCGACCCGTGCGGTGCGCACGGACTCGCGGCCCGACTCGTACGCCCGGCGAAGATTCTTCCGGACCCGTTGCAAGCGGCTCAACCCGCTGACCCCCTCGTCCGTAGTCACGCCGTCCCACCGTAGTCGAGACCGACTCGTCCGCACGTCAGTCGCGGGGCGTACCGTCCTCTCGTGAGCACCGACACCCGTACCGAGGCCGGGCTGCCGATCCGGATGTTGCACGACCGCGTCCTCGTCCGGCTCGACGGGGGCGACGGCGAACGCCGCTCCACCGCCGGCATCGTCATTCCCGCCACCGCCTCGCTGGGCCGCCGCCTGTCCTGGGCCAAGGCCGTCGGCGTAGGGCCGAACGTGCGCTCCATAGTCCTGGGCGACCGGGTGCTGTTCGACCCGGAGGACCGCGCCGAGGTGGAGCTGCACGGCAAGGAGTACGTGCTGTTGCGCGAGCGCGACGTGCATGCCGTGGCGGCGACCCGCGTCGAGGCGGACGGGACCGGCCTGTACCTCTAGTTACGCCCGGAGCAGCGCGAACACCCCCAGCCGAGGCATTCGCGCCGATAGCGCGCGTAGTCGAGCGGATCGCACCGGCCACGCTGACCGCCCGGCACCCCCGACCCAACCGATTTCGGTACGTCCACAGCGGACGTCGAATCAGCCCCGGCGCGGCGTTCCGTCGGCGGGGCCGGGGTCGGCGGGCCACTCGCCGGGTGACCGATCGTGGCCCTGCTGATCACGGCCCTGCTGATCGCGAGCCTGCTGATCGCGAGCCTGCTGATCGCGAGCCTGCTGATCGCGAGCCTGCTGATCGTCGGCCTGCCAGCCGTAGTCCGCTTCTGGCCGGTTCGCGGCCTCGTACCCCTCGCGGGAGTAGTCGATCCAGCCCTCGCCGCCGGAGGCGGCCGGCCGGGTCTGCGGTTCGTCGGCGGCCGGGGGCACGCCGTAGCCCTGCCCGGCGACGGGTCCCCAGCCGGCCGGATCGCCGGCGGCGGGGAAGGCGTCCCTGAGCGGCTGGACGGGTCCGGGGTTTCCGGAGGCGGGTGCCTGGTCGGCGGGCCGGGTGTGGCCGGCGGCCGGTGCGCCGTAGCCGGGGCCGGGGCTCTCGTCGTGGCCGTAGCCGGAGGTGTCCGTCACCGGGGCGCCGGTCGCGGGCTGACCGTAGCCGCCGGCGCCTTGGCCCGGCTGGCTTTCGCCCCAGGCGGCGTCGCCGGGCTGCGCCTGCCCGGGGGCACCGTAACCAGGCTGAGCGCTGTAGCCCGGCTGAGCTTCAGAAACAGGCTGAGCGCCGTAGCCCGGCTGAGCTCCAGAAACAGGCTGAGCGCCGTAACTCGGCTGAGCTCCAGCAGGCTGAGCGCCGTAGCCCGGCTGAGCCCCATAGCCCGGCTGAGCCCCATAACCAGGCTGAGCCCCATAGCCCGGCTGAGCCCCATAACCAGGCTGAGCCCCATAGCCCGGCTGAGCCCCATAGCCCGGCTGAGCCCCATAGCCCGGCTGAGCTCCAGAAGCAGGCTGAGCCCCATAGGCCGGTTGAGCGCCGTAACCGGGCTGAGCCCCATAGCCCGGCTGAGCGCCATAGTCCGGCTGAGCGCCATAGCCCGGCTGAGCGCCATAGCCCGGCTGAGTCCCATAGGCCGGCTGAGCGCCATACCCGGGCTGAGCGCCATAGCCAGGCTGAGCGCCATAGCCAGGCTGAGCGCCATAGCCAGGCTGAGCGCCATAGCCAGGCTGAGCGCCATAGCCAGGCTGAGCCCCATAGCCAGGCTGAGCGCCATAGCCCGGCTGAGCCCCATAGCCAGGCTGAGCCCCATAGCCAGGCTGAGCGCCATAGCCGGGGGCGCCGGCCATTGCCGGGTATGGGGTCGGGGGCAGGCGGACCGGGACCGGGACGACCGGCTCCTCCGGCGCGCTCACCGTTCGCGTGACCCCGTCCGGGAACGCGATCTGATAGGCCGTCCCGTCCCAGAACGCCTGCGGCATCTGCGGGTCCCGGCCGACGAAGACCGACCGGTAGTCCGAGATCAACGTCAGGAGCCGGCGCTCCTCGTCCATCGACTTCTGCAGCTCGTTCGGCGTGCGGTCCAGGCCGCGCTGCATCCCGTCGCGCACCAGCGCCAGCTGCGTTCCCGCGTACTGGAAGCCGCGCATCGCCTTGAGGCCCGCGTCCCCGGCCACGCGCTTGGCCCAGCGCCGCGCCGAATGCCGGCGGCCGAGGCTGCCCATCGTCGCCACCTCCGGCGGCGACAGCCAGCCCGCGCTCACATAGCCCGGCAGGATGCGCTCGCTGATCCGCCCCTCGTAGCTGCGCAGGGCGATCGCGAAGCCGACCACCAGGAAGAAGAACGGGACCATGAAGCCCAGGTAGCCGTACAGCATGATCAGGGTCTCGCCGGTGGCCACCGAGAGCGTCGGCAGCAGGTTGAACGTGCCGTGCAGCATCATCGCCGCGAGCAGGCCCGCGATCGGGGCCAGCCACCGCACCCGGCGCTCGGCCGAGCGGGCGGCCAGGCCCATGCCGATGCCGGTCATCGAGGTGAAGAGCGGGTGCGCGAAGCCGGTGAACAGGATGCGCACGATGAAGATCAGGAAGAGGTTCTGGATGCCGGTCGCCGGGCCGTACTGGTCGACGCCCGACGCGTAGCCGTGACCGCCCAGGTAGAGCACGTTCTCCACCATCGCGAAGCCCAGCGCGGAGAGCCCGCAGTAGACGATGCCGTCGGTGATTCCGGACCATTCCCGGCGGCGGCGCCAGAGCAGCAGGAACGGGCCGAGCGCCTTCATGGACTCCTCGATGAACGGCGCGACGAGCACCGCCACCAGGGCGTCCGGCAGGCCGAGCCGGTCGAAGAGCACGGACGCCGCCGAGTTGACGCCGAGCGCCACCAGGGTCGCCACCGCGGAGCCCCAGGCAAAACAGAAGATCAGATAGCGGGTCGGCTCCGGCTCGTACCGGTCGAGCCAGAGGAAGCATCCGACCAGGACCGGGACCGGCAGGATCGCCGCGCCGAGGCCGACCGCCAGGCCATCGAGGCCGGCGTTGAAGCCCAGAAGGATCAGCATGGCGATCGCGCAGACCGCGATGAAGCCGATCACGAGGGTCAGCGGCAGCCAGCGCCGCCACCCGATCGCCCGCCCGGGCATTCCCGCGACCTTGGCCGGGTCGGGCATCGGCACGTCCGGCGCCGCCTCCCCGGCCGGAAGCGAGACAGGCCCGGCGTCCGGCGCCACGGCACCGGGCACGGCCAAGCTGGGCCCGGCGTCCGCCGCGGCGGTGAACGGGCCGAACGCCGGCGTGGCGTCCGGATAGCCGGGGTTGGGGTAACCGGCCGGCGGCATCGACGGGTCCGCATCCCCCGGGAAGGCGGAGGGCGGCGGCACGAAACCCGCGTAACCGGGCGTCGGCGCGGCGGGTTCCGGCGTCGGGGAGGCCGGAGTCGCGGGGAGGGGTGCCGGGTCGGGCGACCCGCCGGGAGCTACGTCGGCCATGCCGTCAGCGTAGCCACCCCGCCGCACCCCGGCGGTCCCGCAGCGGCGGAAATGGATCAAGGGCGGGAAAACGCCGTCAGGCGGGGCCCCGGCCGGTGGGCCCGGGCCGGGACCGCCCGGGGTTCTTCCGTACGGAACGCGCCCGGCCGTGCCGCCCGATGGCGTGCCGGACCAGGCGCGGCGCCTCGGCGTGCTCGACGCCGGTGGCCCGCAGCAGGTCCGAGACAGTCGTGCGGATCTGCGCCACGACGACCCCGCCGGAGAAGCCGACCCCCTCGTCGTACGCCCGCCCGGCCTCGGCCGCCGCCCGCAGCGCCCGCTCCCGGGTCGCGACCGGCTCGACGCCCTTGGCCCATTCGTCCCGGAGCAGGTCGACGGCGTCGGCGAGCAGCCCGATCGACGCCGACAGGCATTGCGGGATCGGCTCCCCGTCGTCCAGCCCCGTCATCACCCGCCTGGCCAGCACCCGGACGTTGCGCAGCGCATAGGTCAACTGGTCGGCGCCGTCCACGTACAGGCTCAGCGCGCCGCGGGAGCGCCACCGGGCCGGCGCGAAGGCGATGTTCTCGCTGGCGGCGGCCGCGGCCGTGGCGAAGGCCGCGAAGTTGCCCTCCGCGGCCCGCAGCCGGTCGAGCGCCGCCCGCACCTCGTCGGACTCACCCGAGCGCAGCCCGGCCGCGATCGCCCGCATGCCCTCCGCGAGCGCCTCCAGCGCGGGGTCGGCGGCCCGGCGCACCACGGTCAGCGGGTTGAGCGGCAGCAGGATCGTCATCACGGTCAGGCCGACCGCGCCGCCGATGAGCGCGTCGAAGAACCGGCTGAACGGCTGTCCGGGGGTCGTGGCCAGCGTCGCGACCAGCACCGCGGACGAGGCGGACTGCACGACCAGGGGCGTGCCGCCGCCGACCGCCGCCGCGACCACGATCGCCAGCACCACCACCAGGCCGATCTGCCAGCCGCCGCTGCCGATCAGCAGGATGATCGCGTCGCCGATGCCGATGCCGATGGCGACACCGACCACCAGCTCGATCGTGCGCCGCGCCCGCTGGCCGATAGACGAGGCGAGCGTGATGATCGCGGCGATCGGCGCGAAGAACGGGCTGTTCCGGCCGAGCAGGCCGTCGGCGATGAACCAGGCGAGCCCGGCCGCCAGCCCCGCCTGCACGGCGAGCGGGAAGGCACCCCGTACGCGGGAGAATCCGGCACCGGCCGAGGAGCGGGACCGGCCGCCCAGGCCGGCGAGGGCCGCCGCGATCCGGCCCTGCTCCCCGGCGTCCGTCATGTCTGCAGACCCTAACCGGGCACGTGTCAGGATTGCGGCCGTGACGACACATGTTGACCGGTGGGTGCGCGCGGCCCGCGGCGCCGGGGCCGGCGCCGACGACTCCGACCTGGCGGCGGCCGGCGAGTACCTGCTGACCCGCTGGTCCGAGCCGCAACGGCAGTACCACACGGTGGCGCACCTGACCGCCGTGCTGGATGTGATCGACGAACACGCCGGCCTGGCGCCGGGCCCGGATCTGGTCCGGCTCGCCGCCTGGCTGCACGACGCGGTCTACGACCCGCGGGCGCTCGGCGACGCGAACGAACGCGACAGCGCGGAGTTCGCCGAGGGGCTGCTCGCGACGCTCGGGGTGCCGGCCGCGACGGCGGCGGAGGTGGCCCGGCTGGTCGGCCTGACGGCGGGGCACGCGACGGACGAGGACGACCTCGACGGGGAGCTGCTGTGCGACGCCGACCTGGCGATCCTGGCCAGCGCCCCCGACGACTACGCGGCGTACACGGCGGCGATCCGGCGGGAGTACGCGCACGTGCCGGACGACGCCTTCCGCGGCGGCCGCGCGCAGGTGCTGAAGGCGCTGCTGGAACTGCCCTCGATCTACCGGCACCCGCCGCTGCGGGCGGCCTGGGAGGACCGGGCGCGGGCCAATCTCGAGGCCGAGCTCAAGACCTTGGGCTGAGGTGCTTCGGGCGGCGCAGGCCGGCGGCGCGCAGGCGCGCGGAGAGGTCGCGGGACCGGACCAGTGTCGCGCCGAGCCAGAGCGCCGTGGGGAAGCGCGCGGCCGGGATGTCGTAGTGGTCCCGGTCGAACGCCCGCCGCGGCACGCCCAGCATCTCGGCGAAGACGTGCAGCTCGGCGTAGGAGACGTCGCTGGCCAGGTGGGACCAGAGCCGTCCCCGGCCCGGCCAGCGCGGTTCGTCGACGAGGATCAAAGATCGACTTCGAGCATCTCCGTGCCCCGGTCGGCCGCGTAGCCGCGCACGTCGGGCACCCCGAGGCGGGCGGCGTCGGCGGTGAGGTCGTCCGGCATCTTCTGCGACTGCCGTTCGGCCTCCACCCGGGCCAGGTAGTGCTCGATCTCCCGATCGCGTACCGCCTTGTCCCAGCCGAGGGCCTCGCCCATCACGGCGGCCGCGTGCGCGGCGGTCTCGGCGCCGCGGTGCGCGGTCTCGATCGAGATCCTGGTGCGCCGGGTCAGCACGTCGTCCAGGTGCAGGGCGCCCTCGGCCTGCGCCGCGTAGGCGATCTCGGCGGCGAGGTATTCGGGGGCGCCGGCGAGCGGGGTGGCCAGCTCCGGCTTCGCCGCGATCATGGCGAGCAGGTGCACGGTGAGGGTGCCGTAGCGCTCGAGCAGGTGCTCGACGACGCCGGCGGTGACGCCGTGGCGCCGGGCCATGTCCTGCCGGTCGCGCCAGGCGGCGGCGAAGCCGTCGGCGCCCAGCAGCGGAAGCTGATCGGTGCGCGAGGGTCGCGCGGGCCCGCCGAGACGGCGCACGGCCCGGTCGATGACGTCGGCGGCCATGACCCGGTATGTCGTGTATTTGCCGCCGGCGACGAGCAGCAGCCCGAGCATCGGCTCGACGACCGCGTGCTCCCGCGACAGCTTCGAGGTGGAGTCGGCCTCTCCGGAGAGCAGCGGTCGCAGCCCGGCGTAGACGCCCTCGATGTCGTCGGTGGTGAGCGGCCGGTCGAGCACGGTGTTGACCTGGTCGAGCAGGTAGGCGATGTCGCGCGCGGAGGCGGCCGGATGGGAGCGGTCCAGCCGCCAGTCGGTGTCGGTGGTGCCGATGATCCAGTGCCCGCCCCACGGAATGACGAAGAGCACCGAGGTGGGTGTGCGCAGGATCAGCCCGGCCTCGCCGGTGATGGCCGAGCGGGGCACGACGAGGTGCACGCCCTTTGAGGCCCGGACCCGCAGGCCCGGCCGCACGCCGACGTCGCTGAGCATGCGCGACAGGTCGTCGCTCCACACGCCGGTGGCGGCGACGACCGTGCGCGCCCGCACCTCGATCTCGGGCGAGTCGGGGGCCTCGAGATCGCGGACCTTGACGCCGACGACCTCCCGCGCCTCGCGCACGAAGCCGGTGACCCGGGCGCTGGTGACGACGGCGGCGCCGAGGCTGGCCGCGGTGCGGGCCAGGTTGACCACCAGCCGGGCGTCGTCGACCTGGCCGTCGAAGTAGCGGATGGCCCCGGCGATCTTGTCGGCCCGCAGGCTGGGGAAGAGGTGCCGGGCCCCGTCGCGGGTCAGGTGCCGGTGCAGCGGCATGCCCCGCCCGCTGCCGAACACCCCGGCGAACGCGTCGTAGGCGGCGACGCCGAGCCCGTAGTAGGCCCGCTGCCAGACCCGCGCGGGCGGCGAGGCGGCGGGCAGCGGCACGAGGATCGGCACCGGCCGCACGAGGTGCGGCGCGAGGCGGCTGGTGAGCAGGCCGCGCTCGGTCAGCGCCTCGTGCACGAGGTGAAGCTCGAGCTGCTCGAGGTAGCGAAGGCCGCCGTGGATCAGCTTGCTGGACCGGCTGGACGTGCCGGCGGCGAGGTCGCGGGCCTCGACCAGCGCCACGCTCAGGCCGCGCGAGGCGGCGTCCAGGGCGGCGCCGGCGCCGGTTACCCCGCCGCCGATGACGAGGACGTCGAACTGCTCGTCGCGCAGCCGGCGCAGATCGGAGACGCGACGGATCGGGGAGAGCCGGCCGGCGGCATATCGGGAGACGGAGGGTGAGCGCACAACCCCCACGTTAGCGCTGACGTGTGTCACCCCGGAGGATGAATGTGACGGGTGATCTTCCTGTCGACGTCGGTGACCAGGGCGCGGACCTGGTCGAGCATCTCCGTGACCGACGCCGCGGGGTCCGTCACCGGGAACTGCACCGCGCGGATCGTGGCGGCCGGGTCGGCCAGCAGGGTCAGCCGCTTGAACCGGTCGACGCCGGCGGCCCGGAACGTCGGCAGCCGCAGGCCACCGGCCAGCCGGCCGTCCGCGTCGGAGAGCAGCGGGAACGGCAGCCGCGCGTGCGCGGCGAACGCCTCGAGCTGGTCGGGCCGCTGGGTGCTGACGCCCCTGATCCCGGCGCCGGCCGCGGCGAAGTCGGCGGCCCGGGCCGCGTACGTCATCGACTCCAGGGTGCAGCCGGGCGCGCCCGGTATGTCGGCCCAGCCCGGCGGGTAGTCCAGGGCGCTGGGCGCGAAGGCGCCCGGGAAGAAGTAGAGGACCGTCCAGCCCGGGACGGCGAGCGGCACCCGGCGGCCCACCAGCGCGTGCACGCGCCGGGACTCCGCGGACTCCGGCCGCGCCGACGCCGTCAGGGAGCCGTCGCCGAGCACGTGCCGGGTGCCCCAGTCCTGCAACGCGATGAGCACCGGCAGCAGCCCCTCGCCCTTGGGCGTCAGCAGGTAGTCGTAGCGCGGCGGATGCTCCGAATATGCCGCGCGCCGCAGCACGCCGTGCTCGACCAGCGCCGACAGGCGTTCGGTCAGCGCCCGGCGGCTGACGCCCAGCGTGCGCTGCAGCGCCTCGAACCTGGTCACCCCGCCGGCGATGTCCCGGACCACCAGGAAGGTCCACCAGTCGGTGAGCACGCCGAGGGCCTGCTCGATGCCGCAGTCGGCATCAACTGGTTCGACCCTTCGCACACCCTGAAGTATAGTCCGTTCCAAAATGGAACTTACTGGAACGGGGGTCGGGGACCGTGAGCGTCTTCTGGCGGTGGTGGGTGGCCGGGACAAGCAGCGATCTGGGCTCGGCGGTCGGCGGCGTGGCCCTGCCGCTGACGGCGCTCACGGTCCTCGACGCGACACCGTTCCAGATGGGGATGATCGCCGCGTCCGGCTACGTCGCCTGGATCGTCATCGGCCTGCCGGCCGGGGTCATCGTGCAGCGGCTGCCCCTGCGCGGCGCCCAGATCGGTGCCGACCTGGTCCGCGCGGCGGCCGTCGCCTCGATCCCGGTGGCGTGGTGGTTCGGGCTGCTGACGGTCGCCCAGCTGATCGTCGTGGCCCTGATCGTCAGCTTTGCGCACGTCATCTTCTTCGTCGCCAACACCACCTTCCTGCCGGAGATCGTCAGCCGCGACCAGCTGCAGTCCCGCAACAGCCTGACCTCCGGCACCCACGCGACCACCCAGCTCGCCGGGCCCTCGCTCGGCGGCTTCGCGGTCCAGCTCCTCGGCGCGGTGCCGACCCTGCTCGTCGACGCCGTCAGCTATCTCGTCTCCGCCGTCCTGCTGCGGACCCTGCCGGCCCGGCACGGCCGGAAGCCCGGCACGCCGACGCCGATGGGCGTGATGATCCGCGAGGGCTGGGCGTTCGTGACCCGGCACCCGATGATGGGCCCGGCCATGTGGTCGGCCACCGCGTCCAACTTCGTCAACGGCGCCTACCTGGCGCTCTTCCCGCTCTACCTGGTGCGGGACCTGCACGCGCCGGCCGCCCTGGTCGGCGTGCTGCTGGCGGTCGACGGCGTCGGCACGCTGATCGGGGCGTCGCTGACGACCCGGATCACGAACGCGCTCGGCACCGCCCGCGGCCTGATCATCCTGGGCTTCGTGGAGGCGGCGGGCGCGTTCGTCATCCCGGCGGCGACCGGCCGGGCCGCGTACGTGACCTTCACCGTCGGCGTGCTGATCTTCGCCGGCACCGGCGTGGTCTTCAGCGTGACCACCCGCACCTACCGGCAGATCGCCAGCCCGCCGGAGCTGCTGTCCCGGGTGATGGCCACGGTCCGCTTCGTCTCCTGGGGTGCGATCCCGGTCGGCGGGCTGGTGGCGGGCGCCCTGGCCGGACCGCTCGGCGCCCGGGCCACCCTGCTGGTCTTCGCGGCGGCGGCGGTCCTCGCCCCGCTGGCGCTCTACTTCTCGCCGGTCCGGGGGCGGCGGGACCTGCTCGATCCGGCCGTGGCCGAGCACGCGGCGGCCGCCGGGTAGGTTCGGCGGTTGTGGACAGCGAGTTCTGGATCTCCGAACTGACCGACGACGACGTTCCCGCCGTGGTGGCCCTCTGCCGGACCGCTTTGGACCTGCCGGAGGACGCCGCCGACGCCGCGGACATCGTGCTGCGCCTGCGCGAGACCACCGGCACCGGCGGGTGGTCCACGACGCCGCGCAGGCTGGCGGGTTTCATCGCCCTGACGTCGGCCGGCCCGGGTCCCGCCGCGGCCGGCGCCGCGCTGTCGGGTGAGCCGGTCTCCGTCACCGGCGGGCGGGTCATCGGGGTGGCGCTGGGCTCCGTGTCGCACCGGGACTCCTCGATCGGGCACGTCGACCTGGTCGCCGTCGACCCGCAGAACCGCCGTCGCGGCGTCGCCCGGGCGCTGCTGGCCCGGGTCGAGGGCGCGCTGGCCGGCCTCGGCGCCGGCGACGTCGTCATCGCCGGCAACGCGCCCTACTACGCCTGGCCCGGCATCGACGTGCGCTACACCCCCGCGATCTGCGCCGCCATGGCGTTCGGCTTCGAGCAGGACCAGCCGGCCTGGAACATGACAGTGGACACCGCCGCCGCCGGGCTGGGACCGACCGCCGACCACGAGGCGCGGCTGGCCGGCGAGGGCATCGTCGTGCGGCGCGCCGGCGCCGAGGACGTGCCGGGTCTGGTCGGCTTCGCGCTGGCGAACTTCGGCAAGGGCTGGGCCGGGGAGATCACCCATTCGGTCGGGCGGGACCGGGCCGGCTGCCACCTCGCCCTGGCCAAGGACGGGTCCATCCTGGGCTTCGCCGCGTACGGGTCGTCGCGGCCGGGCTGGTTCGGGCCGATGGGCACCGCCACCGCCGCCCGCGGGCTGGGCATCGGCGCCCTGCTGCTGCGCCGGTGCCTCGCCGACCAGCGGGCGAGCGGGCACGACCGGGTGCAGATCGGCTGGGTCGGTCCCCTGCCGTTCTACTCGAAGGCGGTCGCCGCCCGCGTCGAGCGCGCCTTCCTGCTCTACCGCAAGCAACTCTGACGGCACCCGGGTACGCGAAAAGGGCGGGCCGCCGAAGCGACCCGCCCTTTCAGCAAGCTGGACTCAGAAGTCCATGTCTCCGCCACCGGGGCCACCGGCCGGGGCCGGGTTCTTCTCCGGCTTGTCCGCCACGACCGCCTCGGTCGTGAGGAACAGAGCGGCGATCGACGCGGCGTTCTGCAGCGCCGAGCGGGTGACCTTGGCCGGGTCGATGATGCCCGCGGCCAGCAGGTCGACGTACTCGCCGTTGGCGGCGTTCAGGCCCCAACCGGCTTCCAGGTTGCGCACCTTCTCCACCACGACGCCGCCCTCGAGGCCGGCGTTGACGGCGATCTGACGCAGCGGGGCGTCCAGCGCGACCTTGACGATGTTCGCACCGGTGGCCTCGTCGCCCACCAGGTCGAGCTTGTCGAACGCGGTCTTGCCGGCCTGCACGAGCGCGACGCCACCACCGGGGACGATGCCCTCCTCGACGGCCGCCTTCGCGTTGCGAACGGCGTCCTCGATGCGGTGCTTGCGCTCCTTGAGCTCGACCTCGGTGGCCGCGCCGACCTTGATGACCGCAACGCCGCCGGCCAGCTTGGCCAGGCGCTCCTGCAGCTTCTCGCGGTCGTAGTCGGAGTCCGACTTCTCGATCTCGGCGCGGATCTGGTTGACCCGGCCCTGGATCTGCTCGGCGTTGCCGGCACCGTCGACGATGGTCGTCTCGTCCTTGGTGATGACGACCTTGCGGGCCTGGCCCAGCAGGCTCAGGTCGGCGGCGTCGAGCTTGAGGCCGACCTCCTCGCTGATGACCGTGGCGCCCGTGAGGATCGCGATGTCGTCCAGCATGGCCTTGCGACGGTCGCCGAAGCCCGGCGCCTTGACGGCGACGGACTTGAAGGTGCCGCGCACCTTGTTGACGACCAGGGTCGCGAGGGCCTCGCCCTCGACGTCCTCGGCGAGGATGATGAGCGGCTTGCCGCCCTGCATGACCTTCTCGAGGATGGGGAGCAGGTCCTTGACCGCGGAGATCTTGCTGTTCGCGATGAGGATGTACGGGTCGTCGAAGACGGCCTCCATACGCTCGGCGTCGGTCATGAAGTACGCCGAGATGTAGCCCTTGTCGAAGCGCATGCCCTCGGTGAGCTCAAGCTCGAGCCCGAAGGTGTTGCTCTCCTCGACGGTGATGACGCCTTCCTTGCCGACCTTGTCCATGGCCTCGGCGATGATCTCGCCGACCGTGGAGTCACCGGCGGAGATGGAGGCGGTGGAGGCGATCTGCTCCTTGGTCTCCACATCCTTGGCTAGCTGCGACAGGGCCTCGGAGACGGCCGCTACGGCAGCCTCGATGCCCCGCTTGAGCGCCATCGGGTTGGCGCCGGCCGCGACGTTGCGCAGGCCTTCGCGGACCAGGGCCTGCGCGAGGACGGTCGCCGTCGTCGTGCCGTCGCCCGCGACGTCGTCGGTCTTCTTGGCGACCTCCTTGACCAGCTCTGCGCCGATCTTCTCGAAGGTGCCCTCGAGCTCGATCTCCTTGGCGATCGACACACCATCGTTGGTGATGGTGGGAGCGCCCCACTTCTTCTCGAGCACGACGTTGCGGCCCTTGGGACCGAGCGTCACCTTGACGGCGTCGGCGAGCTGGTTCATGCCACTCTCGAGGCCGCGACGAGCTTCCTCGTCAAATGCGATGATCTTGGCCATACGGCTGTGTCCTCCTGGACATTCGCGGTGCCGGGCCGGTCCGGCCCGTTTCCGCACGTTGAGAACGCTGCGGACGTCACCACCTGGCGATGTGACGTCCTCAGGTCGAGCCGGATAGCCCGCGACGACCGGTCCCGTGCCCCGGCACCGATGGCGATGCCGCTGCCGTGACCCCACCGTCCCGACCTGCTGGCACTCACGTGGCGCGAGTGCCAATCACTTGTTTAGCACTCTGATGGGGCGAGTGCAAGCAGAACGATCGGGCTCCGGGGTGCCCGGTTCGTGCACCCGCGCGGTCGAATATCCACGTCCTGCTTGCCCCGCGCCCGGTCACCGGGTAGCAAGGCAGCATGACCAGCACCCTGGCGCCGCCCGTCACCGTGCACCGGGTCACACCCGGCGATGCGGCCCGGATGCGGGCACTGCGGCTGGAGATGCTGGCCGACAGCCCTCTCGCGTTCCTGGAGACCCTCGCCCAGGCGGCGGCCCGGCCGCACGCCGACTTCCGGCGGCGCGTCGTGCAGGCCTCCTCCGGCGACCAGCTGGCCCAGTTCGTCGCGGACCCGGGCGGCCGGCTGATCGGCCACGCGGGCGGCACGGTGCTGCCCGAGGAGCCGGACACGACGGTGATCTTCGCGGTCTACATCACACCGTCACACCGGGGCACCGGGGTGCTGAGCGAGTTGATCGAGGCGGTCGCGCGGTGGTCGGTCGCGGCCGGCCGGCCGGAGTTGCTGCTCGAGGTCGTGGTCGGCAACGACCGGGCCGTCCGGGCTTATGAACGGCTGGGCTTCCGCGACATCGGCAAGCGGGTGCCGCACCCGGTCATCCCCGCCCTGACCGAGCTGCAGATGCGCCGGCGAGCCTAGGGCGGAAGTTGGTCGGGAGGACGCACGCACAGCGCCTCCGGCACTGGGTCGTTGGACCCCTAGGAGATTGTCACCAAGCTCAAAGGTGGGGCCACGTACGGCGTCACGTCCTCCCGCGTAGAGCATCCTGCCGAGCCTGAGATCCCGGCGCAAGTCCTCAGGGGAAGGAATCTCGACGTTAGGCAGATGTTCAGTTACTCTCCGTCAGCCCAGGAGGCCGGCGTCGCGAGCGCCGCGCAGCGACGGCTTGATCCGGTGCGTCGGCCCGACCTGCCCCGCGACGGCGTCCAGCGTCTTGAGCCCCTCGCCCGTGTTGTAGACGACGGTCTCCTTGTCGGGGTCGAGCCGGCCGCTCGCGACGAGCTTCCTGAGCACCGCGACGGTGACCCCGCCGGCGGTCTCGGCGAAGACGCCGGTGGTGCGGGCGAGCAACTGGATGGCGTCGCGGATCTCGTCGTCGTCGGCGTAGTCCATCCAGCCTCCGGTGCGGGTCACGGCCTCGATCGCGTAGGCGCCGGCGGCCGGGTCGCCGATGTTCAGCGACTTCGCGATGCCGGTCGGCTTCACCGGAATGATCTGGTCGGTGCCCTTGTGCAGTGCCGTGGCGATGGGGTTGCAGCCGGCCGACTGCGCGCCGAAGACGGTCCAGCCGCCCTCGGGCGCCTCGACCAGGCCGATCTCCACGAGCTCGGTGAAGGCCTTGTCAATCTTGGTCAGCAGCTCGCCGCTGGCCATCGGGACGACCACCTGGGCGGGGATGCGCCAGCCGAGTTGCTCGGCGACCTCGTAACCCAGAGTCTTCGAACCCTCGGCGTAGAACGGCCGGACGTTGACGTTGACGAAGGCGGTGTCCTCGAACTCGTCGGTCTCGACCAACTCGCCGCACAGCCGGTTGACGTCGTCGTAGGAGCCGTCGATCGCGACCAGCTCGCCGCCGTACACCGCGGTGGTGATGATTTTGCCCTGCTCGAGGTCGCCGGGGATGAAGACGATGGACGGAACCCCGGCGCGCGCGGCGTGCGCGGCGACGGAGTTGGCCAGGTTGCCGGTCGAGGCGCAGGCGAACCGGGTGAAGCCCAGCTCCCGGGCGGCGGTGAGCGCGACGGAGACGACCCGGTCCTTGAAGGAGTGCGTCGGGTTGGCGGAGTCGTCCTTGACCCAGAGCGGCGCCCGCAGCCCGATCTCGGCGGCCAACGCGGGCGCGCTGACCAGCGGGGTCAGGCCGGGGTCGAGGGTGACCCGGGTCGCGGGGTCCTGCCCGGTGGGCAGCAGGGCGGCGTAGCGCCAGATGTTCTGTGGGCCCGCCTCGATCGCCTCGCGGGTGACCGCGGCGAGCGCGGCGGCGTCGTAGGCGACCTCGAGCGGGCCGAAACACTCGTAACAGGCGTGCTGCGCGATCAGCGGAAACTCGGCACCGCAGCCACGACAGACGAGGGCCCGGGCGGGGCTGGCGGACTTGCTGGGGGCGTCGACGGCAGACGTCACAATGAGGCCTTCCTCTCATCTTTCCCCGGGCGTCATCGGACGCACATGGGGACGGAATTAGCACCTGCCGCACGCGGCCTCGTCATCGAGACATGCGCGGTGGTTGCCGGGGCGTCATCGGGCCGTTCCCTCAGCCCCTCTGGATGAGGTATTCAGTTGTGTTCCCAACACCTTACGACGCGGGCGGCGGAATCGGAGTCAACCGTCCCGAGGTGTGAGCGACGTCCTTTCCTCGGCCTCCCGGCCCGCGGGCCGAAAGCCGCGTGCAGGTGGCGGCGGGTGCCTAAGGTGACGCAGGTCATTCCACAACGCGCGGGAGGTCCGGCGTGAGCGCCGTCCTGGAGATTCAGGGTCTGCAGAAGACCTATCGCAGCCGCAAGGGGGTGCGCAGGGCCGTCGACGGCTTCGACATGCTCGTCGAGGCCGGGCAGGTGCACGGCTTCCTCGGGCCCAACGGCTCCGGCAAGACCACCACGCTGCGCACCCTGCTCGGGCTGATCAAGGCGAACGGCGGCCGGATGTCGCTGCTCGGCCACGAGGTGCCGCGGGCGCTGCCCGAGGTGATCGGCTCCGTCGGCGCGATCGTGGAGAGCCCGCAGTTCTTCGGCAACTTCTCCGCGCACGACACCCTCTCCCTGCTGGCCGACGCGGGCGGCGTGCACCGGGCCCGGGTCGACGAGGTGCTCGAACTCGTCGGGCTGCGGGACCGCTCGAAGGATCGGGTGAAGACCTACTCGCTGGGCATGAAGCAGCGCCTCGCGGTCGCGTCCGCGCTGCTCAAGAACCCGCGGCTGCTGATCCTGGACGAGCCCGCGAACGGCCTGGACCCGGGCGGCATCCGGGAGATGCGCACGCTGATGCGCAACCTGGCCGCCTCCGGGATGACCGTGCTGATCTCCAGCCACATCCTCGGCGAGATCCAGTTGATCTGCGACTCCGTCACGATCATCTCGGCCGGGCGCCGGGTGGCCGCCGGAGCCGTCTCCGACGTGCTCGCCCAGCACGAGACCTCCTCGGTGCGGGTCCGCGTCGAGTCGATCGGCGACCTCACCGCCTCCGCGGGAGCGTTGCGGGAGATCGGCGCCCAGGTGGTGGTCGAGGCCGATCACCTCATGGTCACCGGCATCGCCGAGCCGAGCGCGATCACCCGGGCGCTCGCCGCCCGTGACTTCTTCGTCAGCGAGCTGGCGCCGGTGACTGTCGACCTGGAGAGCGTGTTCCTCGAGCTGACCGGCACCACGCCGGTCGAGGGAGTGCACCGCCAGGTCGACCAGTCCGCGCCGGTGGCGGCCACCCCGAACGGCGGGTGGGGGCTGTGAACCTCTTCAGGGCGGAAATGCGGCGGCTCACCAAGCGCCGGGTCATCCGGTTCTTCGTATTCGGCACGCTGGCACTGCTGGCCGCGATCGTGGTGGGCATGTTCGCGAC
Organism: Actinoplanes sp. NPDC026623; assembly: GCF_040638275.1. Classification (NCBI taxonomy): domain Bacteria; kingdom Bacillati; phylum Actinomycetota; class Actinomycetes; order Micromonosporales; family Micromonosporaceae; genus Actinoplanes; species Actinoplanes sp. NPDC026623. Next base: position 78,912 of record NZ_JBEZXZ010000002.1, read on the forward strand.
CCACCAGCCGAGCACCCCGTCGGTCCGCGCGGCGGCACAGGCCGAGGCGGACCGGGACTACCGGCTCGCCGTCGAGTCGCTCGCCGAGGAGATGAGGGCCTGCGAGACCGCCCGGGGCACGGCGCAGGCGGCGAACTACCCGCCCGACTGCGACCCCGGGTACCGGCCGTCCAAGGCGGACTACCAGGCCGAGTACTACATGCCGCCGACGTTCGTCTTCCGGGAGCAGTTCGGCCTGATGATCGTCACGCTGGCGGCGCTGCTCGCGGTGATGGCGTACCTCGTCGGCGCGAGCTACGTCGGCGCCGAGTGGAGCAGCGGCGCGATGATGAACCTGCTGCTCTGGCGCCCGCAACGGCTCAGGGTGCTGAGCACCAAGCTCGGCGCGCTGACGGCCGGCCTGACCGCGCTGACGGTGCTGGTGTCGGCGGCCTGGACCGGGCTCTTCGCGCTGGTTGCCGACCTGCGCGGGACGATGGACGCGATGACGTCCGGCGCGTGGCAGTCCTTCGTGCTCATGGAGGTGCGCGGGCTGGTGCTGGTGCTCGTCGCGGGCGCGGTCGGCTTCGGGCTCGCCTCGATCGGCCGGCATACGGCGATGGCGCTGGGCACGGCGATCGGCGCGATCATCGTGTTCCAGTTCGGCCTCGGCACCCTGCTCTCGCTGGCGCAGGTGCACTTCGTCGAGGCGTACCTGGTGCCGGTCTGGGCCACGGCCTGGATGGACAAGTCGATAACGGTGACCGACTGGCAGCCCTGCGACTCCGTGATCAACCCGGGTTGCCAGGCGGGAACGTTGACGCTCACCTGGCCGATGGCCGGCGGGGTGCTCGCGGCCCTGGTCATCCTCGTTGTGGGGGTGGCCATGTGGACTATGCGTAGCAGGGACGTCACTTAAGGTAGTTTCGGCGGGTCAGGCACACACTCGCACGGCGGGGATCGGCGGCTGCCACTATGCTGGCGATCCCCTTCGTACATCTGTGCGTGCTCTCCCACCGCCCAGGAGCGCCATGCAGCCCGACGCCGAACTCAACCAGCAGGTCCCGGCGCCCCGCGAGGCCGACGCCGACGAGACCACGCCGGCACCCGCGCTCTCCGACCGCGAGGTGCAGATCCTCGCGTTCGAGAGCAAGTGGTGGAAGCACGCCGGCTCCAAGGAACAGGCGATCCGCGACGCGTTCGGCCTCTCGTCGACCCGCTATTACCAGCTGCTCAACGCCCTGCTGGACAACCCGGCGGCGCTGGAGCACGACCCGGTTCTGATCGGCCGGCTGCGCCGCCTGCGCTCCACCCGGGCCCGCACCCGCCGCCGCTGAGGCGCCTAACCCGGCGCGTGCGTTGACGCGTACGCCTCCAGCCAGGCGACCTGCACCGGGTCCAGCGAGGCCCGCACCCGCGTGCGGGCGACGCCGACGTGCGCCGCGGTGACCGTGGAGGCGTCCAGCGACTCGCGCATCGCGGCGAGCGCCGCCTCGCGGATCAGCGCGGCGCAATCCGCGGCCGAATAGCCCTCCAGCGACGCGCCGAGCTCGTCCAGGTCCACCGCGCCGTCGAGCGGCACCGACCTGGCGGACGCGCGCAGGATCGCGGCCCGCGCCCCGGCGTCCGGCGGCGGCACGAAGACCAGGCGCTCCAGCCGGCCCGGGCGCAGCAGCGCCGGGTCGATCAGGTCGGGCCGGTTCGTCGCGCCGATCACCACCACGTTGCGCAGCGACTCCACCCCGTCCAGCTCGGTCAGCAGCGCGGCCACCACCCGGTCGGTGGTGCCGCCGTCGGTCGACTGGCCGCGGGTCGGCGCGAGCGCGTCCACCTCGTCCAGGAAGACCAGCGTCGGCGCGGCCTCCCGGGCCCGCCGGAACAGCTCCCGCACGGCCCGCTCGCTGTCGCCCACCCACTTGCTCAGCAGCTCGGCGCCCTTGACCGACAGCACGTTCGCCTTGCCCGTCCCGGCGATGGCCTTGACCAGGTACGTCTTGCCGCAGCCGGGCGGGCCGTACAGCAGGACGCCGCGGGGCGGCTGCACGCCGAGCCGGGCGAACGTGTCCGGATAGGTCAGCGGCCACAGCACCGACTCGGTGAGGGTCTGCTTCACCTCGACCATGTCGCCGACGTCGTCGAGGGTCACCTGGGCGACCTCCAGCGTCGACTCGGCCATCGAGGTCGGCCGGACCACATCGAGCGCGGCCTCGAAGTCGGCCATCGCCACGGTCGGCGACTCGGCGTCCTTCTGCCGCAGGGCCGCGCGGACCCCGGCCTCGCGGGCCAGGGCACCCAGGTCGGCGGCGACGAACCCGGGGGTACGCCCGGAGACGTCGTCCAGCCGCACGTCCTCCGCCAGCGGCATGCCCCGGGTCAGCACCCGCAGCTGCTCGAGCCGCATCGCCGCGTCCGGCAGCGGCACGGCCAGCTGGACGGCGAGCAGATCCGGCGCCCGCAGGGCGGGGTCGACCGCCTCGGGGCGGCTCGTCGTGCACACCACCGCGCCGCCCGCCTTCAGCAGCTCCGCGAGCACCTGGCGGAAGACGGTCGACAGCGGCCCCGGCTCGTCGCGGGGCGCGAGCGCGTCGACGTCGGCGATCAGCAGCACGGCCGGGCCGCCCGAGCGCACGTCGCGGGCCAGGTCGCGCAGCCGGGCCGCCGCGGAGTCGTTGGTCAGCGCGGCCAGCTCCGGCCCCCAGACGGAACGCACGGTCGCACCCACCTCGACGGCCACCGCCCGGACCAGCGCCGACTTGCCCGAGCCGGCCGGCCCGCTGACGAGGACGCCGAGCGAGACCGTGGTGCCCAGCCGGCCCAGCACCTCGCCATGGTGGAAACCGAGGTCGAGCAGCTCGACGAGCTCCTGCGCCTGTGCCCGGAGGCCGGGCAGGTCGCCCAGGCTGGGCGGGGGCGTCTCCGGGTCGGTGGACGCCGGCCACCGCGCCGTCGCCGGCGCCGGGGCGGGCTGGTCGCGTACGGAAGAGGACTGCCCGTCCTGCCAGCCGACCACCGTGTCCATGGTGACGAGGGCGGAATCGGCGCCCTCGAGCGCGATCACCGTGAGCAGCGTGCTGGTCCAGGCGTAGCCGACGCGGTTGGCGAGGCTGCGCCGGGCGGCCTCGACCAGCGGCCGGTGACCAGCGTCCGGAAGCACGTCCTGCGGCAGCAGCGAGACGTCGTCGCCCGCGGTGACCACCTTGCCGAGCAGCGCGAGGCGCAGCATCTCCGGCGACACCACCGCGACGATCTCGGCCGGACCGGCGAGGGTGACCCGCCGCGCCTGGACCACCGGCACGGGCGTGACCGTCACCTGGCCGCCGTCGCGCAGGCCCAGATTGCCGAGAATCAGGTCGTCGGCGTAGAGCAGGGCCCGGCTCGCCGTCGGCTCGGCCCGGGCGGCGATGCCGGCCGTGGTCCGGCGCCCGGTGAGCCGCAGCGGATCGCCCGGATTGACGGCGAGCGCCGCCATCACCTCGGGATGCAGACGGACGATTCCGCGGCGGGCGTCGAGGGCCGCGGGCCGCTGGATGGCGGTCAGCGTGAGGTCGTCTGGCACCGCGGGAGCCTCCGTTTGGCCGAGGGGACTAGGTTGACACGCTAGCTGTCGTTCGCCGCATGGGGAGGCACCACCACTATGAGGTTCCGTCACGCCACTTTGGCCGTTGCCGCGCTGACCGTGTTCGGCGCAGGCGCATGCAGTGACGACCCGGAGGTCGCCACTCCGGCCGCGACTCCCGGCGCGTCCGTCGCCGCCTCCGCGGGCGCCGCCGCCCTGGGCGAGCCCGGCGCCTCGGCGAGCCCGGGCACGCCGCCGACCGAGGGCACGTCGACCGCGAAGCCGCCGAAGAAGAGCGGTGGCGGCAGCAAGGCGCGGCAGGGCCCGGCCGGCAAGCCCGCCGGCTCGCCGGACGTGCTGACGGCCGCCGGCATCGGGCCCTACTCGATCGGCGTCGCGCAGGGCGAGCTGAAGACGGCCGGCCTGGTCGGCAAGGTCACCACCAAGAAGACCTGCGGCGCCGCCAAGGGCCTGAGCAAGTACCACTCCCCCGACCTGGCGTTCACCAGCGGCCGGCTGCAGCGGCTGACGGTGACCAGCACGGACATCGCCACCCCCACGGGCGCGAAGGTCGGCACGACCTATGCCGGCCTCAAGGGCATGTACCCGGCCGGCAAGCAGCTGGACGACTGGGTGGGCGCGAGCGCCTGGTACACCCTCGACGGCGGTAACGCCCTGCTCTTCCGGATCAAGGACGACAAGGTGGCCTCGATCGACGCCGGCGCCAGCAGCACCCTGCAGTTCTTCTACACGGACCAGCAGGGCTGCTAGCGCTTCACAGCTCACGCTCAGCGGCACCCCGCTAGCGTGAGCGCATGTCTGCCCTGCCTACCCGGCTACGCCGTGCCCTGCCCAGAGCGACACGGCGCCGGGTGGTGTCAGGTTCGGTGGTCCTGGTGCTGCTCGCCGCCCTGGTCTGCTGGGCAGCACTGCCCGAGCGCAAGTCCTGGACCGCCGTCGACCAGCGCCTGACCGTGCTCTCCGGTCCCGCGGGCACCGAGCCCGTCGACCTGGACACCCGCTTCTACCTGCCGTCCGGCGGGGACCAGAAGGTGCCGGCGGTGCTCCTGGCGCACGGCTTCGGCGGCTCCAAGAACTCGGTGAGCGACGACGCGGAGTCGCTGGCCGACCGCGGCTACGCGGTGCTGACCTGGACCGCGCGTGGCTTCGGCAACAGCGGCGGCGAGATCCACCTGGACAGCCCCGACTACGAGGTCAGGGACGCGCAGCGGCTGCTGGACTGGCTGGCCGCGCAGCCCCGGGTGCGGACCGACGCGGCCGGGGACCCCCGGGTCGGCGTGGTCGGCGGCTCGTACGGCGGCGCGCTGGCGCTGCTGCTCGCCGCGCAGGACCCCCGGGTCGACGCGATCGTTCCGCTGATCACCTGGAACGACCTGGGCAGGGCGTTCTTCCCGCAGTCGGCCGCCGCGCCGAGCACGCCGGGCGTGTTCAAGAAGAGCTGGGCCGGCCTGTTCTTCGGCGGCGCCTCGTCGTCGGTCGAGGACCTCGCCCGCGGCCCCGGCGCCGCGCCGCCGGTCCCCGCGGATCCCGCCTGCGGGCGCTTCGCGGCCGACGTCTGCGCCGCGTACCTGAAGATGGCGACGACCGGCACGCCGGATGCCGCCTCGGACGCGCTGCTGCGGCGCTCCAGCCCGGCGCCGGTCATCGACCGGATCAAGGCGCCGACGCTGCTCATCCAGGGCGCGGTCGACACGCTCTTCCCGCTGTCGGAGGCGGACGCCAACGCCCGCGGCATCGCGGCGACCGGCACGCCGGTCCGGGTCGCGTGGTTCACCGGCGGCCACGACGGCGGCGCCGGCCCGCAGACCGACCAGGACCGCACCAAGTTCCTGACCGCGCAGTGGCTCGACCACTACGTGAAGAAGAACGGCGACGCGCCGGCGAACAGCTTCACCTACTCGCGGGTGGCCGGCTTCAGCGCGCTGGACCGCGGGCTGGTCACCAACGGTTACTCCGATCCGACATATCCTGGGCTGACCGGGACGGGCCGCGCGGACGTCGCCGTCGCCGGCCGGGCGCAGGAGATCGCCAACCCGCCGAACGGCAACCCCGGCGCCCTCTCCTCGCTGCCCGGCGTCGGCGGCCAGGTCGGCTCGCTGCTCGGCAGCGTGGCCGGCGACCTCGCCGGCCAGCACGCCGAGTTCGACTCGGCGCCGGTGCCGAGCGCGATCGAGGTGGTCGGCGCGCCGAGTTTGCGGCTGAAGGTCGCGTCCGGAACCGGGTCGGCGACGGTCTTCGTGAAGCTCTACGACGTCGACCCGAACGGCGCCGCGACGCTCAGCGGCGGGCTCATCGCCCCGGTCCGGCTGACCGGGCTGCCCGCCGACATCGCCGCCGCGCCCGCGGTCACGGTGACGCTGCCGGCGATCGTGCGCCGGATCGACGCGGGCCATCTGGTCCGGGTCACGGTCGCGACCTCGGACCAGGCGTTCCTGACCCCGCCGGAGCCGGTCACCTACACGGTCGCGGTCGAGCCGGCGGTCACCCTGCCGACGGTGGTGGGCACGCCGATCGCGAACCCGCAGGTGATCTGGCGGTACGTGCTCGCCGGCCTGATCGCGGTCATCGTGGCCGGCCTCGTCGTGGTCCTGGCGGTGCGCCGCCGCCGGCTGCGCCGCCAGCAGGCACCCACGATCGACGAGTACGCGGAGACGCCGCTGGTGGTCCGCGGTCTGCGCAAGGCGTACGGGGACGGGTTCGTCGCCGTCGAACGGGTCGACTTCACTGTCGAGCGGGGCCAGGTGGTCGGCCTGCTGGGCCCGAACGGCGCGGGCAAGACGACGACGCTGCGGGTGCTGATGGGCCTGACCATGCCGACCGAGGGCGACGCGCTGGTCTTCGGGCACCGCCTCGAGCCGGGCTCGCCCGTGCTGTCGCGGGTCGGCGCGCTGGTCGAGGGGCCGGGCTTCCTGCCGCACCTCACCGGCCTGGAAAACCTGCACGCGTACTGGCAGGCGTCCGGCCGGCCGGCCGGGGACGCCCGCTTCGACGAGGCGCTGGAGATCGCCGGGCTGGGCGACTCCATTCATCGGCGGACCAAGAACTACAGCCACGGCATGCGGCAGCGCCTGGCGATCGCGCAGGCGATGCTCGGCCTGCCGGAGTTGCTGGTGCTGGACGAGCCGACGGACGGCCTCGACCCGCCCCAGATCGCGGAGATGCGCCGGGTGCTGCGGCGCTACGCGACGGACGGCCGGGCGGTGCTGGTCTCGAGCCACCTGCTCGCCGAGGTCGAGCAGACCTGCACGCACGCGGTGGTGGTCAACAAGGGCCGGATCGTGGCGTCCGGCCCGGTCGACGACATCGTCGGCGACTCGCCGTCGGTGCAGCTCGAGGTCTCCGACGTCGACGCCGCCGCCACGGTGCTCGCCGGGCTGAACGTCCGCTCGGTGACGCCGGACGGCACGTCGGGCCTGATCGTCGACATGAACGGCACGCCGCGCGCGGAGGTGGTCGCGTCGCTGGTGCGCGCCGGCGTCGGGGTGGACCGGGTGGTGCCGCGGCGCCGCCTGGAGGACGCGTTCCTGGCCCTGGTGGGCGACAACTCGCGAGGAAGTGGAGACCGATGAGCGCGGCCGCTACCGGTTATCGGGCGACGAAGACCCTGCCCCTGCTGGCGGAGGTGCGCCGGCAGGCCTCGCGCCGGCGTACCCAGCTGGCCCTGGGCTTCATGGCCCTGTTGCCGGTCATCATTCTGCTCGCCTTCGAATTCGGCGGGGACGGCGACGACGACAACGGCCGGGGCGCGTTCTCCAGCCTGGTCGAGCTGGCCACCTCGGGCGGCCTGAACTTCGCCCTGTTCAGCATCTTCGTCTCGGCCGGCTTCCTGCTCGTCGTGGTGGTTGCCCTGTTCTGCGGCGACACGGTGGCGAGCGAGGCGAGCTGGGGCAGCCTGCGCTACCTGCTGGCGATCCCGGTGCCCCGGGCGCGGCTGCTCGGCGCGAAGCTGATCGTGGCGCTGGGCTACTCGCTGCTGGCGCTGCTCACGCTGGCCGGCACCGCCCTGCTGATCGGCACCCTGCGGTACGGCTGGCATCCGCTGGGCAGCACCGTCTCCGCCGAGATCCCGGCGGGCGAGGGGGTGCTGCGCCTGCTGGCGATCCTCGGCTACCTGGCGGTGGTGCTGATGGTGGTGGCGGGCCTGGCCTTCCTGCTGTCGGTGCTGACGGACGCGGCGCTGGGCGCGGTCGGCGGCGCGGTCCTGCTGTGGATCCTGTCGAGCATCCTGGACCAGATCACCGCGCTGGGCTCGATCAGGGACTTCCTGCCGACCCACTACAGCGACGCGTGGCTGGGCCTGCTGTCGACCCCGATGCAGACGGACGACGTGGTGCGGGGCGCGATCTCGGCGATCTCCTACGCGACCATCTTCTGGTCGCTGGCGTTCTTCCGCTTCACCCGCAAGGACATCACCTCGTAAGCCGCCGCCGGCCGGCCACCCGCGGGCCCGGAATCGCGGGACCCGGCTCCGGCACGCCCAGCAGCATCGCGATCCGCGCGCCGCCGAGCGGGCTGCGCTCGATGGTCAGCCTGCCGCCGGCCGCCTCGGCCACCCGCCGCACGATGTCGAGCCCGAGGCCGGAGGAGCCGGCCCCGCTGACCCCGCGCTGCACCGCGTTCGCCGGGTCGCTGATGCCGGGGCCGGCGTCGTCGACGAACAGGCCCGCCGCGGAGACGCCGACCCGGAACGCGACGCCCTCGGGCGTGTGCGCGAAGACGTTGCCGAGCAGGGCGTCGACGGCCAGGATCAGCTCGCTGCGCGGCAGCGGCACGGGCACCGGCCGGTCGCCGCCGACCACCTCCCACGGCCGCGCCTGGTCCTCGGCCAGAGCGGACCAGAAGGCGAGCCGATCGGCGAGCACCTCGACCAGGTCGGAGCTCTGCGTGCCGCGGGCCTCCACGCCGAGCCGGGCACCCGCGATGATCGCCTCGAGCTCCGAGTCGAGCATGTCGCAGGCCTGCCGCATCCGGTCCGCGATCAGGCTCGGCGGCATGGCGTCCGCGTCGAGTCGCAGCGCCGTCAGCGGCGTGCGGAGCCGGTGCGACAGGTCAGCGGCGAGTTCGCGTTCCGCGTCGAGCAGCCGGCGCAGGTCGCCGGCCATCGTGTTGAAGGCCAGTGCGGCGTCGCGCAGCTCGCGCGGCCCGGACGGCTGCACCCGTACGGCGAGCTCGCCGGCGCCGAGCCGGCGGCTGGAGTCGGCCAGTCCCCGGGTGGCGCGGACCAGGCGGCCGCCGAGCCGGTCGGCGACGAGCACCGAGCCGCCGACGAGCACGATGGCGAGGCCGCCGAGCGCCAGCCAGGCCGGCCAGACCCCGCGGCGCATCTCCTCGTCGGTCACGAAGACCTCGATGACCACCGCGCGCCCGTCGCTGAGCACGCTGGGCTGCAGGTAGGCGATCCCGCCGGTGGCCGCGGCGGTCACCGGGCGGCGGTATCGGTTGGCCGAGGCGATGTCGTCGGCGGTGACGTGCGTGGCGCCGACCGGTTCGAGGCCCGGCAGGTGGATGGCGAGCCGGCCCGCCCCGCCGGCGACGGTGCTGGCGACCGCGCTGGTCAGCAGCTGCGGGTCGGCGTCGACGGCGAGGGCCGCGACCATGGCCGCGGCCTGCTGGCGGGCGTCGCCGATGGCCCGGTCGTGGGCGATCTGCCGGGTCGCGAACGTCAGCGGCACCAGGAAGGCCAGGGCGACCATCGACGTGATGGCCAGCGCGAGCCGGTTCAGCTCCCATCTCACCGCGGTTCGACCATCATCACTCCGACGCCGCGCACGGTGTGCAGGAAGCACGGCGCGGCGGCCGTCTCGCCGAGCTTGCGGCGCAGCCAGGAGATGTGCACGTCGATCGTCTGCTCCTCGCCGATCCGCGTCTGGTTCCACACCTCGGTCAGCAGCTCGCGGCGGCTGATCACCTGCCCGACCCGTTCGGCCAGGTAAGTAAGGACATCAAACTCGCGGCGGGTGAGCTGCAGGGGCTTGCCGCGCAGCGTGGCACGGCGCTGCCGGGGCTGGATGACGAGGTCGCCGACCGTGACGGTGTTGGGCGAGGTGTCGGCGGCCACCCTGGTCCGGCGCAGCACCGCCGCGATCCGGGCCAGGATGTGGCCGGCCGAGAAGGGCTTGGTCACGTAGTCGTCGGCGCCGGCGCTGAGCAGCGTGATGATGTCGGACTCGGCACGCCGCGCGGTGGCGACGATGACCGGCACCTCGGAGACGGAGCGCATCATCCGCAGCGCGTCGGCGCCGTCGATGTCGGGCAGGCCCAGGTCGAGGATGACCAGGTCCGGCCGCTGTTCGGTAAGGATCCTCAGCGCCTCGGCCGCCTGAGCGACCGGGCGGACGACGTGGCCGGCGTCCGTCAGCGCACGCGTCAGGGCGGCCGAGATGTTCCGGTCGTCCTCGACAAGCAAAATCAGCGCCATGGGACAACATTAGGGGGAAGTGCGATCATGGCCCACGTGCGATCTCCCCGAAGCCTGGTCCCGGTGCTCGGCTGGTGCGCCGCGACCGCGACCAGCGTGGCGCTGGCCTCGGTGGCGATGCTGCCGGTGCTGCGCGCCGCCACGCCCGACGGGAGCGCCGTGGTCTCCGTCGACCAGCTGCGCGACTCCGGTGCGGTCGAGCCGTCGCCGCTGCCGGGCGGCCCGCCGGACTCGTCGCCGGAGCCGGAGGTGACCACCTCCCCGCCGCGGACTCCGAAGTCCAGGCCCAAGCCCGGCGGCGCCACCCCGTCCCGGACCTCGGCGACACCGGCCAGGACGACGCCGGCCGTGCAGACCACGACCACCATCGAGGACGGCTGGACGGTGACCACGGACGGCGCCGGCGACAAGACCTACGTGCGCTCGTTGCGGGTCGACGGCGGCCAGGCGGTGATCCGGATCACCGACGGCGAGGTGAAGGTGGTGACCGCCACGCCCAGCGACGGCTACTCGGTGGCGACGGTGCAGAACAGCCCGGACAACCTCGCGGTCTACTTCAACGAGGTCAACCACAGCTTCGTGATCCACGCGGTGTGGAACGTCGACCGCCCGTTCGTCGAGGTCAGCGAGATCGGCTGACGACCGGGCCGCCGGTCAGGCGCAGACGACCTGCACGCCCGCGTCGCGGAAGCCGTCCAGCAGCTCCGGCGGCGCCCCCGAGTCGGTGACCAGGGTCTCCACCATGCTGATCGGGCAGATCCGGGCGAACGCGTGCCCGCCGAGCTTCGACGAGTCGGCGATCACCACGACGCGCTTGGCCCGGGCGACCATCAGGCTGTTCATCGCGGCCTCGCCCTCGTGATGCGCCGCGGCGCCGAGTTCGACGTCGAGCGCGTCGACCCCGAGCAGCACGATGTCGAGCGTGACCTCCTTGAGCAGCGCCCCGCCCAGCGGGCCGACCAGCTCGAACGACTGCGGGCGCACGACGCCGCCGGCCACCACGATCTTCATCCGCGAGCGGACCAGCAGTTCGTTGGCGATGTTGAGCGCGTTGGTCACCACGGTCAGCTGGGCGCCCTCGCCGCTGGTGTTGAGGTCGGGCCGCACCGCGAGGGCCCGGGCCACCTCGGTCATGGTCGTGCCGCCGTTGAGGCCGACGACCGTGCCGGGTACGACCAGGTTCGCCGCCGCCTCGCCGATGCGCTGCTTCTCCGCCGAGTGTTTGGCGCTCTTGTAGCGCAGCGGCAGGTCGTAGGAGACGCCGTTGGCGACCGCGCCGCCCCGGGTCCTGGTGATCATCTGCTGCTGGCCGAGCTGGTCGAAGTCCCGGCGGATGGTCGCCTGCGAGACTTCGAGCTTGTCCGCGGCGTCCTCGACGGTGACCCGGCCACTCTCCGCAAGCAGCTCGAGCAGGGCATTCCACCGCGCGTACCGGTCCACCCGAGCTCCCTGCTGCACGTTTCGTGATAAGAGTGTGCACATTAGTGCGCGAAACGTCGCGAAGCAAAGAGAGTGCCTGCTCGAACACGCTACGGTGGTTGCGAACGCGCGGAGCTTCCAAGCAGAATGACGCTCGAAATAGCGGTGTACCGAACGCATCTGCGCAGGCGATTGAGGGAAAACTGCCATGAGTCACGTCAAGGTGGAAATCGCCAGTCAGCCCGACTGCTGGCTGCAGGCAGCCAAGTTGGCAGGCTCCCCCGGCCTACCCGCCGCGGGTGAGCGGGTGGCGGTCGCCGGCTGCGGCACCTCCTGGTTCATGGCCAAGGCCTACGCCGCCCTGCGCGAGGAGGCCGGGCTCGGCGAGACCGACGCGTTCCAGGCGTCCGAGTTCCCGACGGGCCGCGCGTACGACCGGGTCGTCACGATCACCCGCTCCGGCACCACGACCGAGGTCATCGACCTGCTGGACGCCCTCGACGGCCGCACGCCGACCACGGTGATCACCGCCGACGGCGCGGAGCCGGCCGCCGGCCTCGCCCGGGACGCGATCGTCCTCGACTTCGCCGACGAGCTCTCGGTGGTGCAGACCCGCTTCGCCACCAGCACGCTCGCCCTGCTCCGGGCCCACCTCGGCACGGACCTGGAGCCGATCGCCGCGGACGCCGAGGTCGCGGTCCGGCTGCCGATGCCGGTGCACCCCGCGCTGGCCAAGCAGATCACCTTCCTCGGCCGCGGCTGGACCATCGGGCTCGCCGAGGAGGCGGCGCTCAAGTGCCGCGAGGCCGCCACGTGGTGGGCCGAGGCGTACCCGGCGATGGACTACCGGCACGGCCCGATCTCGATCGCCGGGCCGGGGCGCGTGGTCTGGGCGTTCGGCGAGATCCCGGCCGGCCTGGCCGACGACGTGGAGGCCACCGGGGCCGCGTTCGTGCACAGCCGCTACAACGGCGGCTACGCCGCCCTCGGCAGCTGGCGCGGCGGCCGGGCCCCGCTCGACCCGATGGCGGACCTGGTCGTGGCGCAGCGCGTCGCCGTGCTGCTCGCCACCAGCCAGGGGCTCGACCCGGACCACCCCCGCAATCTCACCCGCTCGGTCGTCCTGCCGTGACGCCCCTCAGACACCACCGGACGCAGCGCGGCGTCGATACCCGCAAGCGCTGACGAAGGGGCAGGACCGTGAGCAACGACGTCGTGGTGGCGCTGGACGTTGGCGGCACCGGAATGAAGTGCGCCCTGGTGCGGCCCGACGGCGCGGTGCACCACACCGAACGACACCCGACGCTGGCCGCACGCGGGCCCGAGGCGGTCACCGGGAACATCCTCGACATCGCGGCCGGCCTGGCCGACCGCGCCCGCGCTGACGGGCTCCGGCCGGTCGCCGCCGGGGTGGTGGTGCCCGGCGTGGTGGACGAGGAGACCGGCACCGCCGTCTGGTCGAGCAATGTCGGATTCCGCGACGTGCCGCTGCGCGACCTGACGTCGGCGCGGCTGGGCCTGCCCGCGACGCTCGGCCACGACGTCCGCGCCGGCGGCGTGGCCGAGGCCCGCCTCGGCGCGGGCCGCGACGAGCGCAACGTGCTCTTCATCGCCATCGGCACCGGCATAGCCGCCGCACACGTCGTCGACGGCAAGGCCTTCGGCGGCGCACACGGCGCGGCCGGCGAGGTCGGGCACGTCATCGTCCGGCCCGGCGGGCCGCCCTGCGGCTGCGGCGCCCGCGGCTGCCTCGAGTCGGTGGCCTCGGCCTCGGCGGTCGGCCGGCGCTACGTCGAGCTCTCGGGCATCGAGGACGTCACCGCGTTCGACGTGGCCACCCGCGCCGCCGCCGGCGAAAAACTGGCGAACTCCGTCTGGACCGAGGCGATCGAGGCGTTCGCGGACGGGCTGCTCACCGCGCAGGCCCTCTACGACGCGGGGATCGTGGTGCTCGGCGGCGGGCTCGCCGAGGCCGGGGAGGAGCTGCTCGCGCCGCTGCGGGTCGCGCTGGACGCCCGGATCACCTTCCACCGGATGCCGCGGATCGTGCGCGCGGCGCTCGGCGACACCGCGGGCTGCCTCGGCGCGGCCCTGCTCGCGCTCGACAGCCTGGGAGCAACCCCTTGACGGAGAAGATCAGCGGCCGCGTCGTCCGGCCCGGCGCCGTCGTGCCCGGGTACGTCGAGGTGGACGGGCCGACGATCCTGTCCGTCTCGGCGCGGGGCGACGCCGGCGACGACATCATCGTCCCCGGCTTCGTCGATCTGCACTGCCACGGAGGCGGCGGGCACACCTTCACCCAGGGCGACCCGGCCGCCGCCCGCGCGGCCGCCGCGTTCCACCTGCGGCACGGCACCACGACGATGCTCGCCAGCCTGGTCAGCTCCCCGTACGAGCTGATGCGCGACGCCACGGCGGCGTACCTGCCGCTGGTCGCCGACGGCGCGATCGCCGGGCTGCACTTCGAGGGGCCGTACCTGTCGCACGCCCGCTGCGGTGCGCAGAACCCGGCGTACCTGCGCGATCCGTCGCTGGAGGAGCTCACCGCCCTGGTCAAGCTCGGCGACGGCGCGGTACGGATGGTCACGATCGCCCCGGAACTGCCCGGCGCCGTGGCCGCCGTCGACCTGCTGGTGTCCAGCGGGGTCGTCGCGGCGCTGGGGCACACCGACGCGACGTACGAGCAGACCCTGGCCGGTGTCGCGGCCGGCGCGACCGTCGGCACCCACCTGTTCAACGGGATGCGCCCGGCGCACCACCGCGAGCCGGGGCCGGTCGTCGCGCTGCTGGACTCCCCGTCGATCGTCTGCGAGCTGATTCCCGACGGCTTCCACCTGCACGACGGGATGCTGCGCTTCGCGGCCCGCGCGGCCGGGCCGGACCGCGCGGCGCTGATCACCGACGCGATGGACGCGGCCGGCATGCCCGACGGCGAATACGAGCTCGGCGGCCAGGCCGTCACGGTCGCCGACCGGGTGGCGCGGCTGGTGCGGGACGGTTCGATCGCGGGCAGCACGCTGACCATGGACGCGGCGTTCCGCCGGGCGGTGGGCGCGGGCCTCGACCTGGCGACGGCGTCCGCGATGGCCTCGACGACGCCCGCCCGCGCCCTGGGCCTGGCGGATCAGGTCGGCGCGCTGGAGGCCGGGCTCCGCGCGGACCTGGTCGTGCTCGGGCCGGACCTGACGGTCAGGCGCGTGATGCGCGCGGGCGCCTGGCTCTGACCGCCCGCTCGGCCGCCGGGCGATCGATGCCGGCGGGCCGGTCGACGCCGTTGGGCAGGCCCGGCAACGGAACGGCGTCCCACGGCACCCGGGTCAACAGGCGGGCGAGCAGCAGGCCCAGCAGCAGCCCGGCCACCGAGTCGGTGACCCAATGGAAGGCCAGGTAGGTAGTGGTGAAGAACACGATGGCCGGCGGCAGCACCCGCACGGCGAGGTAGGCGCGCGGCGACAGCGGTGCCCTGCCGAGCGACCGCAGCAGCGCGCTGATCAGCAGCGCGATCACGGCATACCACGCCACCGCGTTGGCGACGTGCCCGGACGGGTAGCTCATCGCGAGCGGGCCGGACGCGGCCGGGTTGAACAGGATCTCCGGGTCCGCCCCCGTGAAGTGCGGTGCCGCGCGGTCCAGCCAGATCTTCAGCGGGCCGATCGTGGCGGACGTCAGCAGGAACGCGGCCACGATCATCAGCACCGGCCGCACCGAGCGCATCCGCCACGCCACCAGCCCGGCCAGCACGATCGAGGTCGACATCAGCACCTGACCGCCCTGGCCCAGGTAGTTGAACACCCGCAGGGTCACATACAGCGGCGTCGGGCGATGCTGGTCGACCCAGTGGGCCACCTGCACGTCAAGCGCGAGCAGGTGGCCGCGGGCGAGCGCCACGGTCAGCGCGACGAGGCCGGCGAGCAGGCAGGCGTCGAACCACCAGCCCCGGGGCCGTACGGGCATGAGCATGGCGCACACGGTACGTCAGAGATACGACCTGATCCTGCTGTTGAGCAGGTCAGCGCGGACCCCCGAGTTCGGGCAGCCGCCGAAGTGGTGCAGCGCCACCACCTTGTTGGTCTTGCGGGAGAGCACCGGGCTGCCGCTCGAACCACCCTCGGTGTCGCAGTAGTAGGAGACGTCGGAGTTCTGCGCGTACCCGTCGAAGGCCGGGTCGACCACCGCGCAGGTGCCCGCCGGCTCGCCGAGGCGCCCGGCGATCCGGGTCGGCTCGCCGGCCGGGTGCTGCGGCACGTAGAGCTCCTGGCCCTTGGCCGGCACCGCGGTGTCCAGGCTGAGGTAGCCGAACTTCTGCACCTCGGCGAAGTTGCCCACCGTGAACAGCGTGTAGTCGAGGACGTGCTCCGTGGAGAGCACCTTGTCGCCCCAGACCTTGGTCGGCTTGAAGACGTCGAAGCCGCCGCACTTGGCGCACTGATAGTTGAACCACACCTCGGTCTCGTACGCGGCGGCCGAGTTGTCGAAGCAGTGGTTGTTCGTCAGCATCCGGTTCTTGGCGCCGATCCGCCAGCCGGTGCAGAGCTCGGTGCCGTTGATCAGCAGCCGCGCGATCGACTTCGACCGGGTGTACGCCACCGGGTCGGCGGAGCGGTAGCAGACCGCGTCCGAGCTGGTGTCGCTGCCGCAGATGGACTCCTCGTGGCCGGTGGTCCCCGGCCGGGTGAGGCTCTCCGACGGAATCCGGGCCAGCTCCTTGCGGGAGAAGCCGCGGGCGACCTGGTCGACGTTCACGCCGAGCTGCCCGAGCAGCGAGCCGACCAGCGCGCCGCCGGCGCGGTGCGTCTCGACCACCGCGGTGTCGCCGGTGATCGACATGGCCCACCGGCCGGAGCCGGCGACTCCCTCGATCAGCTTCGGCGCCTCGTAGCGATAGGACTCCTCGCCCGTCGAGTCCGACACCGTCACGTAGTCGCCCGGCAGCATCGTCATGCGGCTGAAGTGCACCTTCACGTACGAGGCGTCCGGGTAGTGCAGGACCTGGCGCTCCGGGGCGCCGTACCCGAGCAGCTTGTCGATCCGCAGCAACTCGCCGACCTTCTGGCGGCCGTCGCCGCCCGCGGCCGTGCCGGACTCGGGAAGAATCTCCATGCCGGTCCCGCCCGCGGCGGGCTCCGAGGTCTTCGCCGCGGGCTTGCCGGGCGACTCGGAAGCGGCAGGCGTGCTGCTCGGCGAGGTGTTGCCGCCGGTCGCGGCCGCGGGCTGCCGCACCGACACGGGGGTACGGGTCGGGCCCGCCGCCTCCTGCCAGGAGCCGACCGGGCGAACCCCGTCCGTCGAGAACCTCCAGGCCGCCGCACTGGCCGTGCCGGCCAGTGCCAGGGCAGCACCCGCCCCGACGACGATGCTCACCACGCGTCGCAAATTCACTCCCGCCCCTCTGATCACACCGCCGATATAAGAATCAGTCCGGCTATCTCGCTTCTGTGTAACGAACCACGTGCGGCAGCGACGCGCCGTGCCGAACGTGCACACTGGCTTCGTGCGAATCACGTCCGCCCTAGTCGACCCGGCGCTGCTGGACCTGCCGTGGAGCGTTCCGCTCGAGGAGTGGCCCGCCTCCCACCTGGTCGCGTTGCCGCAGGGCATCTCGCGCCACATCGTGCGGTTTGTCAAACTCAATGACACCGTCTACGCCCTCAAGGAGACCCGGGAACGGATCGCCGAGCGGGAATACGACCTGCTGCGGGCCCTGGAGCGGATCGACTTCCCGGCCGTCGAGGCGGTCGCGGTGGTCACCGACCGGGTGGACGACGCGGGCGAGCCGCTGGAGACGGTGCTGATCACCCGGCATCTGCAGTTCTCGCTGCCGTACCGGGCGTTGTTCTCGCACACGCTGCGGCCCGAGACGATGAACAGGTTGCTCGACGCGCTCGCCGCGCTGATCGTCCGCATGCATCTGACCGGCTTCTCGTGGGGCGACTGCTCGCTGTCCAACACGCTCTTCCGCCGCGACGCGGGCGCGTTCGCGGCCTACCTGGTGGACGCGGAGACGGGCAACCTGCACCCGCGGCTCTCCGAGGGCCAGCGCAGCGAGGACATCGAGATCCTGCGGCTGAACATCTTCGGCGAGTGCCTGGACCTGGAGGCCGCCGAACTGCTGCACGAGGCGATCGACCCGGAGAAGGTTGTCGACGACATCGTGGCCCGCTACGAGCGGCTGTGGCACGAGGTCACCTACGAGCAGGAGGTCTCCCGCGACGCCCGGCACGACATCGAAGGCCGCATCCGGCGCCTCAACGACCTGGGCTTCGACGTCGCCGAGGTGGCGATGTCCACCGTGGACGGCGGCTACCGGGTCCGGCCGAAGGTGGTCGACGCCGGCTACCACACCCGCCGGCTGCTGCGCCTGACCGGCCTGGACGCCGAGGAGAACCAGGCGCGGCAGCTGCTCAACGACCTGGACGCCTACCGGGCGGAGTCGGATCTGACCGACGAGCAGCAGGCGGCGCACCGCTGGCTCACCGAGGTCTTCGAGCCGGTGGTCCGGGCGGTGCCGGCGCACCTGCGCCGCAAGCTCGAGCCGCAGGAGATCTTCTCGCAGATCATCCAGCACAAGTGGCTGCTGTCCGAGCGGGCCGGCCGCGACGTCGGCATGGCGCCCGCGGTCCAGTCCTATCTGACCGACGTGCTGGCGCACAAGCCGGACGAGCAGGCCGTACTCGGCCTCGAACCGAGCGAGCGGTAGCCCGGATCCGGCAGGGCGGTCAGGCCGGTTCCTCCGCGGCGCCGGCCAGGCCGGCCGGCGGGCTGGCCTGCTCGACCAGGGCGCGCAGGCCGGCGCGGCGGGCCACGATCAGGATGCGGTCGCCGGTCGCCAGCACCCGCCGGTGGTCCGGCGCCCAGTCCACCCACTCCGAGCCGGCCGATGTCAGGCCGATCACGCGTACGCTCAGCGGCCGGTCGGCCCGGCTCAGCGGCACCCCGTCGAGCGGGGCTCCGGCGTGGACCTGCACCTCGGCGACCAGCAGCGCGTGCCGGTCGACCGGGATGGTGGCGAGCACCTCGCGCTCCAGCATCGCCGCCGCGAAGGTCGGCGCGGCCAGCCGGGACACGCTGCGCGAGATGTTGATGTTGAAGGCGGTCTCCACCCGCTGGGCGAAGTCGTCGTCGAAGAGCCGCAGCACGACGCGGAGATCCGGGCTGACCACGCGGGCGTTCAGCGCGGCCTGCAGGTTGGTGACGTCGTCGGTGGAGACCACCACCAGCGCCTTGCTGGTGGCGATCGACGCCGCGCGCAGCGTCTCCTCCAGCGCCGCGTCGCCGACGATGAACGGCACGCCGAGCTGCCGCGCGGCCTTGGCGCCGCGGGCGTCGGCGCGGCGATCGATCGCCACCACGTCCAGGCCCAGGTCGACGAGCTGGCGCAGCACCCGGGTGCCGACGCTGCCGAGGCCGACGACCACGATGTGGTCCTGGTACTGGGTGGCGACCTTGCCGCTGTGCAGCTCGAGCCGGGCGTTGACCATGCCCTCGACCACCGCCGCGGTGATCAGCGGCAGCAGCGCGAGCCCGGCGATGGTCAGCACCAGCTGGGCGGCCTGCGCGACGCCGTTGCGCTGAATCTCCACATCGGACGATCCGACGACGGTCAGCAGCGTCACGTAGATCGAGTGCCAGAAGCCGTGGATCCGGTCGGCGTGCACCAGCACCGCGCCCGCCGCCACGGTGACGGCCAGGGTGGCCATGACCGCGATGCCCAGCTTGCGGCTCAGCGCGGCCCGCAGCGCCCGGCCCATCGCCCGCGCCGGCCGGCGCCGGCGGCGGGCCTGTATCCGGCGCTGCGCGTCGACCACCTGGCCGGTGGGACGGCCGGAGGCCTCGGCGAGCACCAGATCCGTCGGCTGCCGCGCGCCGGGCGCCGGATCCGCGGGCAGCACGTCGACGCGCCCGGCGCCGTCCGCCGCGGTCAGGGCGCAGACCAGCTTGTCCGGGCTCACCTCGCCGCGGCGCGCCACGTACAGCGTGCGGCCGGCGAGGCGGAGGTGGGTCGGCGTCACCTCGCCCAGCGAGGCCGCGACGAACGCCGGGGCGGCCATCGCCGCGTCGGACAGGACCGCGCAGTCGGCGAAGAGCCGCCGGACGCCGTAACCGAGACCGCTGTTGAACATCCGGATGACCAGCCGCAGGTCCGGCTCGACGGACTGGGCGCAGAGCGCGGCGTGCAGGTTGACCACGTCGTCGGGCATCACCAGGCCCAGGGCGGCGGCGCCCGCGAGCCCGGCGGAGCGGAACGTGTGCTCGTCGAGGCGGTCGGCGCGGATCACCCGTACGCCGCGCAGGTTGGCCAGGTCGGGAACGTCACCGCGCAGGGTGGTGGGCACGATCACGGTGAGCCGGATCCGGTGGCCCGCGTTCGACAGCTCCTCGGCGACGGTGTAGACGAGCGAATCGGCGCCACAGATCACGAAGTGCGGCCGCCCGTCGGCGCTGCGCCGCAGCCGGGACACGAACGCGCGGCCGGAGGGTTCGCGCTGGGAATCGGCGGCCATGCCCGCATGGTAGTCACGTGATCACCACCGCTTGAACGGGTCGACCCCCGAACCCTCCACGGAGGCCGTTCGTTTCCCTTTCCGAACGTTTCGTCCGAGTTTGCAGGAGGAAGATCGATGCGCAAGTGGTTCTACGCCGGGGCGGTGGTCGGCGGCTTCCTGCTGCTCGGCGCGGCACCCGCGCACGCCGACCTGATCCCCGCGCCGGCCGATGGATTGTTGCCGTCGGCCAACGGCCAAGGTATCGGGCTGGACCCGGCCGGCAGCCTCAACCTGGAGAGCCCGCTGGGCGGCGCCTCCCGGCTCGTCAGCATCAGGCCGGGCCAGAACTCCACGGACCTCCAGGGCGCCGGATCGTCCCTTTCGGACATGTTCCCGAGCGACGGCAGCCTGCTGCGGGCGCCCGGCGAGCCCATCGACAGTGAGCGGGGCTCCCGCCTGGCTCCGGCGGGCCTGCCGCTGGCCCGCAGCGGCGGCGTCACCGGCGCCCGGGCCGGTCGCGGCCTGGGCGGGCTCAGCGGCGGCCTGCCGACCGGCAACCTGACCAGCCTCATCCCGAGCGGCCTGCTCGGCGGGGGCCTGCTCGGCGGCGGTCTGCTGTCGCCGGCCGCCTCACCCAGGGAGTCGACGCTGTTCGACGGGGGCCTGCCGCTGCTCGGTGGCCTCGGCGGCCTGATGCCGGTGAACGAGACGCCGGACACGGACACGGACCCGGCCGACGACCGCGACGCCACGAGCATGCCCGCGGGCGGCACCGCGGTGGACCCGTCCGCCGTCGACCCGTCCACCGTCGGCCCCGCCGCCGACCCGGCGACCGTCGACCCGGCGACCGTCGACCCGGCCATCGACGAGCCCGTCCGGGACCCGCGGGTGCACGAGGAGCCGATCGACGACGAGGCGAGCGCCGGCAAGCGGGCCTTCTCCGAGGGCGGCCGGCCGATCGCGGGCGAGGACGAGGACTTCAAGTAGGCAGTACGGGAGTCGAGCCCGTCCCGGAGCTTCCGGGGCGGGCTCGACCGCGTTCGGCGTCCGCGGACAGGGCGAGCAACTCGTCGACCGACCACTGGTCGTAAGCGTGGGTGCCGTACTTGCTCGCGACGATCGAGCCGTCGGGGGCGATGAGGAAGTCCGCCGGCAGGCCGGTGCGACCACCCTGCGGATTGAGCGACGGGCTCCGCTCCCGCCCGCGCAGCACGGCGGCGGAACTCCGCAGCACCGCGCGCAGGATGGGCAGCCAGGCGCCGGGATTCAGCAGCGCCCGCGGCGATGCGCCGACGCCGAACTCGGCGTACAGCCTCTTGCCCGGGTCGGCGATCACCGGGAACGGCACGTCCGCGGTGTGCTCGCGCAGCAACTCGGCGGTCGAGTGGAAGACCAGCACCTCGCGGATCCCGGCCGCCTCGATCTCGGCCCGGCGCAGGATCAGCGACCGCACGTGCAGGTTGCAGACCGGGCAGCCGGCGAAGCGCCGGAACTGCAGATGCACCAGGTGCCGGGGATCCGGAACCGGCACCGGCGGACCGGTGACGGGGGTGAGTTCGCGCGCGCTGACCTCTCGCATCGAGCCTCCTCCGTAGGTGTACGTCATACTCTAACAGTTGTAGGTGTATGCCGTACGCTGTCAATCGATGCCCCGTCCCAGATCCGTCAGCCCCGACCGTCTCGCGCAGGCCACCCTGGCCGTCATCGACCGCGACGGACTCGCCGGGCTCACCATGCGCGCGGTCGCCACGGAGCTGGGGCTGACCACGATGGCCGTCTACCGCTACGTCGCGGACCGCGACGAGCTGGAGGCCCTGGTCGTCGAGGAGGTGCTCCGCACGCTCGACACCTCGCCCCCGGCGGCCGAGCCGTGGACCGAGCAGCTGAGGATCCTCACCGAGCGGATCCGCGCCGCCGTCGGCGACCACCCCGGCGTGGTCCCGCTGCTGGTCAGTCACCGGCACCGCTCGGCGGGCGTGCTGCGCTGGTCGGAGACCGTGACCGGGGTCCTGCACGCCGCCGGGTTCACCGGCCCCCGCCGGGTCGTCGCGCTGCGCGGCCTGCTCAGCTACGTGATCGGCGCGCTGCAGCTCGAACACCTCGGCCCGCTGTCCGGCAGCGGCACCGTGACCATCTCCGAACTCGCCGGCCATCCGCACCTCGCGGAGACCGCGCGCCACGCGCGCGGCGTCGGCGCCGACGAGGAGTTCGCCGGCGGCCTGTCGATCATGCTGCGCGGGCTGGCGACCTGAACCCGGCCCGGGCGGCCGCCGTCAGGCCTGGTCTCCCGGGACGAAGTCCCAGTTGAGCAGCACGAACGGGGACTCCTCGGTGGCGCCGGCCCGGCGGTAGGTGGCCTGCGCGGCCTCGTTGTCGGTCTCGGTGCCGACCCACATGCCGTAGCAGCCGCGCTCGCGGGCGATGTCGGCCAGCGCCCGGACGAGCGCGGAGCCGACGCCCCGCAGCCGGGCGACGGGCGCCACGCCGAGTTCGTAGACGAACATCTCCGTGCCCTTGTCCGGATGGGTCAGCTCGATCCCGGAGATCATGCCGACCGCCCGGTCGCCGTCGTAGGCGAAGAGCAGATGGTGGTCCGGATGCGTGAGGAACTTCTCAGTCGCCTCCGCCAGCGGCGGCCCGTCGAAAAGATCGGCGGCCAGGTGCACGGCCGCGGCGTCCACGATCCGCTCGATGCGCATGCCGACATGCTATGGGGAATTCTTTTCGTGGCGCTTTGGAGCCCCCGGTCGGAATCGAACCGACGACATCCTGTTTACAAGACAGGTGCTCTGGCCAACTGAGCTACAGGGGCGCGCGATCAGCATACCGGGAGACCATCCGGCGGGCGGAACGCCCATTGCCGGAACCGACCTTGGCAGTTACGGAAAAAAGCCTTACCGTGGCGGTCGTGTGGCTTGCCACGCGTGTTCCTCCCACTCGGATCGTCCGGCACGTTCCTGCCGGTGGAAAGGAAGTCGATTCACCATGGCTACGGTCACCTATGAGAAGGCCTCCCGGATCTATCCCGGACAGGAGCGCCCCGCGGTCAACGAGCTCGACCTCGAGATCGGCGACGGCGAGTTCCTGGTCCTGGTCGGCCCCTCCGGCTGCGGCAAGTCCACCAGCCTGCGGATGCTCGCCGGCCTCGAGGACGTGGACCGCGGTCGCATCCTGATCCAGGGCAAGGACGTCACGAACCTGCCCCCGAAGTCCCGCGACATCGCGATGGTCTTCCAGAACTACGCCCTCTACCCGCACATGTCGGTGTACGAGAACATGGCGTTCGCCCTGAAGCTGCGCAAGACCCCGAAGTCCGAGATCGACCGCCGGGTCAAGGAGGCCGCTCAGCTGCTGCAGCTGGACGAGTACCTCAGCCGCAAGCCGAAGGCGCTCTCCGGCGGCCAGCGCCAGCGCGTCGCGATGGGCCGCGCGATCGTGCGTGAGCCGCAGGTCTTCCTCATGGACGAGCCGCTGTCGAACCTCGACGCCAAGCTCCGCGTGCAGACCCGCTCGCAGATCGCCACCCTGCAGGCCAAGCTGGGCATCACCACCGTCTACGTGACCCACGACCAGGTCGAGGCCATGACGATGGGTCACCGCGTCGCGGTCATGCTCGACGGCGTGCTGCAGCAGTGCGACACCCCCCGGGTGCTCTACGACAACCCGGGCAACGTCTTCGTCGCGGGCTTCATCGGCTCCCCCGCCATGAACCTCAAGACCGTCCCGCTGACCGAGTCGGGTGCGGCGTTCGCCGAGCTCGCCGTGCCGCTGACCCGCGAGCAGGTCGCGGCGGCGAACGACGGCGGCGGCAAGGTGACCATCGGCTTCCGGCCCGAGGCGACCGACCTGGTCGCCCCGACCGAGGGCGGCCTGCCGATCGTCGTCGACCTGGTCGAGGACCTCGGCTCGGACGCCAACGTCTACGGCCACGCGGCCCTCGACGGCGGCTCGGAGCGGTTCGTGGTCCGCACCGACCGGCGCTCGATGCCGACCATGGGCGAGACCGTGTTCATCAAGCCGCAGACCAACCAGGTGCACGTCTTCCACGCCACCACCGGCCAGCGCATCTGAGTCAAGCGGCAGGAAAGGGCGGTTCCCCTCGGGGAGCCGCCCTTTTTCGTGCCCCCGCCCAAGGCTCAGTCGGCGAAGCGCTCGATGACGAAGTCCTCGTCGGCGACGCAGGCCAGGTAGGTCGTGTCCCAGGTGCAGGTCGACGTCCGGACGCCGGCCAGCGAGCCCAGCGGCACGGCGTCGTCGCCGAGGTGCTCGCCGGAGAGCGCCGGGTCGTCGGCCGAGGTCGAGAGCGCCTTCGAGAACTGCAGCATGTTGCCGCCGTCGAGCCGGCCGACGAATCCGGCCCGCGTCCACGCCACCCGGCCCTTGGCGTCGAGCAGGCTGGTCGACTCCGGCAGCGTGCTGCGGCTGGCGAGCACCGCCTCGCCGACCGTGACGATCCCGTCGACGTTCGCGACCGTCCGGCGCCAGACGACGCCCTTCCCGGCCGCGTCGATCGCCACCACCTGCGCGGAATCGGCGTCGGACGCGGTCGTCTCGACCACGCAGACCCGGTCGGCCCCGCACGAGGTCATCAGGCTGAGCCGCGCCGTGCTCGGCGCCGTGTAGAGCACCCGCGGCTCGTCGAGCTTCGCCAGGTCGTAGGCGACGATCCGGTTCGAGTCACCGGTCTCGACCACGAAGAGCCGGCCGTTGTGCGCGATGACCTGGGAGTCCGGCTCGGCCACGCTCTGCCGCGGGCCGGCCGACACCGCACCGGTCGACGCGTCGATGACCCGGGCGGACCGGTCCGCGCCGATCTGCACGATCCGGGCGTCGTCGTCGTAAGCCTCGGCGAACAGCCGCGAGGCCCCCGGCCCGGTGAGGTCGGGCTCGGTGGTCACCTTGATGACCTTGGTAGCCCCCGTGCTGTACTCGGTCGAGGGGCTCTTCAGCTCCCAGCCGACCTTGCCGTGATCGGTGACCTCGAGCCCGACGAGCCGGTTCTCCGCGCGGTCGACCAGCACGGCCTTGTCGCCGGCGAAGACCACGGAGTCGTCGCGGCCGAACCTGCGGTCCCACATCTTCTTGCCGTCGCCGGGGCCGAGCAGCACCATCCGGTGTTCGCCGGTGACCGAGTCGGCGTCGGAGATCGCGGCCACCGCGTCCGGCAGCGCGGAGAAGCTCTCCCAGCGGGTGGCGGTCCCCGCCTCGACGCTGCCCCAGAGCTTCTTGCCGCTGTCCGTGGCGGCCGCGACGACGCCGAGCGTCCCGTTGTCGTCGGTGCTCGCGAAGTAGGCGCGCCCGTCACGCAGGTTCGTTCCGCTGAAGCTGGAGGTGACGGGCACGACCGGCGCGATCCGGTGCTCATCGGTGAGCGGCCGGTACTCCAGCGCGGAGAAGCCGGGCCAGAGCAACACCACCGCGGTCGCGGCGATCCCGAGCGCCGCGGCGGTCCCGGCCGCGACGATCCAACGACCCTTCCCCCGGTACGCGGAGAGCCGCGGCCCGGGCTCAGGCTCGGGCTGCTTCGAGGCCAGCCACGGCTCGGCGTGCGGCGACACCGGGGCGGACGCGGGAGCGCCCGACTGCGGTGCGCCGGAGACCGGGTGCAGGACCGGCCCGCCCGAGTTGCCGAACGCGGCCGCCTCCCCGGTCGCCCACGGGTCGACGGGCTCGGCATAGCCCTCGCCGGGCCGGGCCGCCGGAGGCTTCGCGCCGTTGCCGCTCGCGGTTTCGGGCCTGCGCGCGGACGAGATGACCGCGCCGGACGGCAGCTCCGGACCGCCGTGCGCCATCGTATCCGTCGCCGGGGGAACCGCGGCCGCCCGCAGGGGCTCGGCCGGAGTGCTCGGCGCGTCCGGTGCCGCGCCGGCGGCCGGGATCGCGGCCAGCGCCGGGGCGGCCCGCTCCGTGGCGACGCCTTCCGGCGTCGGCGCGCCCGCCGGGATCGAAACGGAGGCGATGATCGCTCCCTCGGCCACCGGCAGCTCGGGCTGCTCCAGGACCGTCGGCGCGATGCCCAGCTCGCCGTGCAGCAGGCGGGCCACCAACGGCACCCGGGACGAGCCTCCGACCAGGAACAACCCGGCCAGGTCCGCCGGGTTCAGCCCCGCCGCCCGCAGCACCGAGCCCGCCTCGGCCACCCCCCGGCGCAGCAGCGGCCCGACCGCCGCCTCGAACTCCTCGCGGCTCAGCTGGACCGCGCGCTCGACCCCCGGCACCGGCACCGGGGCCAGCGCGGCGCGGGACAGCATCTCCTTCGCGCCGCGTACGTCGTCCCAGAACTGTCGCCGGGCCCGCCACTGCGCGAGCGTGACCGGCTCGGTCAGCGCGGCCCAGGCCGCGGGTTCGTCCTTCTCCAGCGTCGCGCCGAGGTGCGCGACCAGGGCCGCGTCGAGGTCGAGGCCGCCCAGGTCGTCGATGCCGCCGGAGGCCGCGACCGCGAAGCGCGGCAAGCCCTGTGGCGTGACGCCCTCGTTGCGGACGACGGCGACGTCCAGCGTGCCGCCGCCGAAGTCGAAGACCGCGAGCGCCGATCCGACCGGCACCGGGCGGCGCAGGACGTCCGCGAAGTAGCGGGCCGCGGCGACCGGCTCGGCCACCAGCCGGGTCGCCGGCGGCCAGCCCGCGCGGGACAGCGCGGTGGTCAGCACCGCACGGCGCTGCGATCCCCACGCCGCCGGATGGGTCAGCACCGCGGGCGGCAGGAAGCCGGTGGCGGCGACCGCCTCGCGGGCCACCGCGCCGAGCAGGGCCGCCAGCATGTCTGCCGTCGGCACGTCGGAGCCGCCGAGCAGTACCGTCTCGGTGTCGACGTGCCGTTTCGGGTTCGGCTCGAGGCGGCCCGGCTCGGCCTGGCCGAGGCGGACCGCGTCACGACCGACGTGCAGCCGGCCCGTCGTGTCGAGATAGACGGCCGACGGCAGCAGCGGCCGGCCGTCGAAGAGCAGGGGCCGGGTGCGGCCGTCCGGCCAGCGCAGCATCGCGACCGTATGCGAGGTGCCCAGGTCGACCCCGAGCACAAAGCCGTCGGTCATGCCCCCTGCACCTCCGCCACAGCTGACCCGGCCCGTCACGTTACAGGCAGGACGCTCCTACCCGTAGATGCGGCGGCGGGAGACCTCGGCGAGGGTGACCGCGGCGGCGACGCTGGCGTTCAGCGACTCCACTTCGGACATCATCGGGATGCTCACCCGCAGGTCGCAGGTCTCCCCGACCAGGCGGGACAGGCCGCGGCCCTCGGAGCCGACCACCACCAGCAGCGGGCCGACCGCGGCCTCGAGCTGGTAGAGGTCCGTCTCGCCGTCCGCGTCCAGCCCGATCGCGGTGAAGCCGGCCTGCTGCGCGGCCTTGATCGACCGGGTCAGGTTGACCACCTGCGACACCGGCACCCGCGCGGCCGCGCCGGCGCTGGTGCGCCAGGCCGTCGCGGTGATGCCGGCCGCCCGGCGCTCGGTCATGAAGACGCCGTGCGCGCCGAACGCGGCCACCGAACGGATCACGGCGCCCAGGTTGCGCGGGTCGGTCACCCCGTCGAGCGCGACCAGCAGCGGCGCGGTCTGCTCCATCGCCGCGGCCACGAGGTCGTCGAAGTTCTCGTACGCGAACGGCGGGACCTGCAGGCCGACGCCCTGGTGCAGGACGCCGCCGGTCATCCGGTCGAGCTCGAGGCGGCTGATCTCCAGGATCGGGATGCCCCGGTCACCGGCGGTCCGGACGATCTCGGAGACCCGGTCGTCGATGTCGATGCCCTGCGCCACGTAGAGCGCCGTCGCCGGGATCGATGCGCGCAGCGCCTCGGTCACCGGGTTGCGGCCGAGCAGCAGCTCCGGGCCTTCCTTGGTCGGGTTCGAGCGGCGCCCGGGGGCGATCCTCGGCCCGCTGCGACCCTGCACCCGGCCGCCGCGCTGCGGAGCCGGCCGGCCGCTGGCGCCGCGGCCACCGCCCCGGCCCCAGGTGGTGTCCTTGCTGCCCGGGACGCCGATCTTGGGCGCCCGGCCCTCGGCGGCGGCGGCGCGCCGCTCCTTGTCCTGCTTACGGGCGGTCTTCTCGGGGAGCTTCTCGGTGCCCGAGTAGCCCTTGTGCCACGGGCGCTCGTCGGCGGGCAGGGTCTTGCCCCGGCCCTTGAGCCCGGCCCGGTTCTTGCCGCCGGAGCCGCCCGACGCGCCCTTCTTGGCGGTGACGCGCTTGCTCACATTGAAGGAATTTCCCGGCATCAGTGCTGCTCTCCTACCGTCCAGCGCGGCCCGGCCGGAGTGTCCTCCACCTGAACTCCCGCGTTCTTGAGCTGGTCGCGGACCGAGTCGGCCGCCGCCCAGTCCTTGCGTGCCCGCGCCTGCGCGCGTTGATCGAGTGCGAGGGCGACAAGCGAGTCGACGATCGGCTTGAGGTCGCCGCCGCTCTCGCCGGAATGCCACGCCGGGTCGATCGGGTCGAGGCCGAGGACGCCGAGCATGGCGCGCACCTCGGTCAGCGCGGCGCGGACGCCGGTCTCGTCGCTCGCGGCCAGCGCGGTGTTGCCCTCGCGGATCGTGTCGTGCACGACCGCCAGCGCCGCCGACGTGTTGAGGTCGTCGTTCATCGCCGCGGTGAACGCCGGCGGCACGTCCTTGGGGCGCCCGGTGCCGACGACCTCGACGGCCCGGTGCACGAAGCCCTCGATCCTGCGGTATGCCGTGGCGGCCTCACGCAGGGCGTCGGCCGAGTAGTCGATGCACGAGCGGTAGTGCGGCACGCCCAGGTAGTAGCGCAGCTCGACCGGCCGGATGCCCATGGCCAGCACGGCCTGCACATCGATGACGTTGCCCAGCGACTTGCTCATCTTGGACTCGCCGAGATTGAGCAGCGCGTGGTGCACCCAGTAGCGGGCGAACGGCAGCCCGCCCGAGCGGGACTGGGCGATCTCGTTCTCGTGGTGCGGGAAGGTCAGGTCGAGGCCGCCGCCGTGAATGTCGAACTCGGCGCCGAGGTAGCGCCGGGCCATCGCGGAGCACTCGATGTGCCAGCCGGGCCGGCCGCGGCCCCACGGGGAGGCCCAGGAGGCGTCGCCGGGCTCGTCGGCCTTGACGCCCTTCCACAGGGCGAAGTCGGCCGGGTGCCGCTTGCCCCGCTCGGGCGTCCCGCCGGCGGACAGCATGTCCTCCGGCCGCTGCCCGGAGAGCGCGCCGTACTCCTTGAAGCTGGGCACGTCGAAGTAGACGTCGCCGTTGCCCTCGGCCGACTCGTAGGCGTGCCCGCGCTCGATCAGCTCGCCGATCAACTCGTGCATCTCGGTGATGTGCGCGGTGGCGAGCGGCTCGTAGGTGGGCGGCAGCACGTTGAGCGAGCGGTAGTCGGAGTCGAGGACGAGCTTGTTCGCGTACGCGATCGCCCAGAAGGGGCGGCCCGTCTCCAGCGACTTCACGAGGATCTTGTCATCGACGTCGGTGATGTTGCGGATGAAGGTGACCTCGAGGCCGATGTGCAGCAACCAGCGGCGCAGCACGTCGTAGTTGACGGCGGAGCGCAGGTGCCCGATGTGCGGTATCGACTGCACGGTGAGACCACACAGGTAGATACCGACCTGACCGGGCGTCATCGGGACGAAGTCCCGGACGGATCGGGTCGCGGTGTCATGCAGGCGGAGCGTCACCGTACAAGGGTACCGACCCTCGCGAGCAAGTAACGTTCCGCCCGAGCGCGGGTTATCCACAGCCTCGTCCACAGGCCGGCGGGTGCCGATCAGGGGCGCGTCATCCGCAGCACGTCCAGGGTCGCGTCCAGGTCCTCCTCGGTCAGCACCCCGCTGGCGACGTGGCCCCGTTCGATCACCACCGCGCGGATGGTCTTGTCCTCCCGC
This sequence comes from Actinoplanes sp. NPDC026623, assembly GCF_040638275.1. Taxonomy (NCBI): domain Bacteria; kingdom Bacillati; phylum Actinomycetota; class Actinomycetes; order Micromonosporales; family Micromonosporaceae; genus Actinoplanes; species Actinoplanes sp. NPDC026623. The sequence continues at coordinate 108,623 of NZ_JBEZXZ010000002.1, forward strand.
AGCGCCTGCTTCGCGATCGCGGCCGCCTCGTCGTAGCCGAGATACCGGTTCAGCGGGGTGACGATCGACGGCGAGCCCTCGGCGTAACCGCGGACGACCTCGTGGTTGACCTCCAGGCCGGCGATGCAGCGGTCCGCGAGCATCCGCGCCGCGGCGGCCAGCAGCTTGATCGACTCGAGCAGGTTGCGGGCCATCACCGGGAGCATGACGTTGAGCTCGAAGTCGCCCTGGCTGCCGGCGAACGCGACCGCCGCGTCGTTGCCGATGATCTGGGCGGCCACCTGGCGCACCGACTCGGGCACCACCGGATTCACCTTGCCGGGCATGATCGACGAGCCCGGCTGCAGGTCGGGCAGGCGCAGTTCGCGCAGGCCGGCGCGCGGGCCCGAGCCCATCCAGCGGATGTCGTTGACGATCTTGTAGAGGCTGACCGCGACGACCCGCAGCTGCCCGGACGCCTCGACCAGCGCGTCCCGGGCGCCCTGCGCCTCGAAGTGGTTGCGCGCCTCGCTCAGCGGCAGCCCGGTCACCTTGTGCAGCAGCAGGATCACGGCCGGGGCGAAGCCGGGCGGCGTGTTGACGCCGGTGCCGACCGCGGTGCCGCCGAGGGGTAGCTCGGCGAGCCGCGGCAGCGTGTCGGTGAGCCGGTCGATGCCGTTCTGCACCTGCGCCGCGTACCCGGAGAACTCCTGGCCCAGGGTGACCGGCGTCGCGTCCATCAGGTGCGTCCGGCCGGCCTTGACCACCTCCGCCCAGTCGTTGGCCTTCGCGCTCAGCGCGGCCACCAGGTGGTCGAGGGCCGGGATGAGGCTGCTGGTGACGGCCTCGGTGGCGGCCAGGTGTATCGACGACGGGAAGACGTCGTTGCTGGACTGCGAGGCGTTGACGTGGTCGTTCGGGTGCACCGTGCGGCCCAGCTCACGCGAGGCGAGCGTCGCGATGACCTCGTTGGCGTTCATGTTCGACGACGTGCCCGAGCCGGTCTGGAAGACGTCGATCGGGAACTGATCGTCGTGGCCGCCCTCCGCCACCTGCCCGGCGGCGGTCATGATCGCCTTCGCGACGTCTCCATCCAGTACGCCCAGAGCCGCGTTGACCTGCGCGGCCGCCCCCTTGATCTGGGCCAGCGCGCGGATGTGCGAGGGCTCGAGGCCGCGCCCGGAGATCGGGAAGTTCTCCACCGCCCGCTGGGTCTGCGCCCGCCACAGGGCGTCGGCCGGGACCCGGACCTCGCCCATCGTGTCGCGTTCGATCCGGTAACCGCTGTCGTCAGTCGTCGTCACCGTTCCATCCTGCCCCCGTCGCGCGGGGTATGCAGTCAATCCGTGCCACTCTCCAGCGCCGCCAGCCGCCGCTCGACGTCGAGGCGCTCCGGGGCGTCCATCCGGGTGAACAGCGCCAGCGCCTGTGCCCAGCTCCGGCGGGCGGCGGCGGGATCGCCCGCGGCCAGGTCGACGGCGCCGCTGCCGGTCAGCGCCACCGCCCACTCGTACGGATACCGGTTCGCGACAAGGTGAATCGCTTCGTCGCAGCTCACCCGCGCCTGAGCGAACTCGCCCGAGGCCAGCAGCACCTCGCCGCGATACGAGCAGAAGAGCGACTTCAGGCGCTGGTGCCTGACCCGTTCGGCGATGACGATCGCCTGCCCGAGCAGCTCGAGCGCCGCCGCCGGCCGGCCCTCGGCGAGCTCCAGCAGCGCCAGCTCGGCGAGCGACTCCGATTCGCCGATCGCGTGCTCGGCCGCCCGGTTGAGCCGCAGCGCGACGCGCAGCATCCGACTGGTCGTGCCGACGTCCGCGCCCTGCCGCCGCTTGACCCCCGCGATGTTCAGGAACGAGTACGCGAGGCCGGCGGTCTCCTTCATCTCGATCGCCAGCTGCAGCCGGAGCCGGAAGCACCGCAGCGCCTGCGGCAGCCGGCCGAGCCGCGCGTGGGCGATGCCGCAGTGCTCCAGCCGCAGCGCGACGTTCATCAGGTCGTCACGGGCGATCCGGCTCACCGCCTGATGGGTGGCGAGCGCCTCGAGCGTCTCGAGCATCTCGGCGTTGCGGCCCTCCGACGCGTGGAGACCCGCGAGATTGAGCAGCAGCGTGGACATGCCCCGGTCGTCGCCCAGCGCGCGCCGGATCCGGATGGCCTCCTCCAGGAGCGCGCGGACCTCGGCGTGGCGGCCGAGCCGCAGGGCGCAGGACGCGAGGTAGTTCGCGACCGTCGCCACCGCGGCCTGGTCACCGATGTTCCGGGCCGTCTCCAGCCCGTGGGCAAGCAGCAGCTGGATCTCGGTGTGGTAGCCGCGCGTGTACAGGTACCGCCAGGCGGCCCGCGGGAGTCGCCAGGCGAAGTCGGGCCGGTCGATGGCGAGGGCGGCGTCGACGAACGCGGGCAGGTATGGCCGCTCGCGTTCGAGGTGCCGGCCGGGATCGTCGAGCGCGGCCAGCAGGTCGGGCCGGTCCGGCCGCCCGAGCCGCAGGTCGCGGTCCAGGTGCTCGCGACGTTGCCGCGGAGTCCAGGCCGCGATCGCGTGCAGGTGAAAGTCGAGGAGACCGGCGACGACGGCGGCACGTTCGCCGGCCGGGAGCTCCCCGGCGAGCGCGGCCGCATACTGCCGCAGCAGGTCGTGCAGCCGGTACAGCTCGGGCTCCGGCTCCTCGATCAGGTTCACGTCCACCAGGCCGTCCAGGGCATCCCGGGTGTCGTCCAGCGGCAACCCGGTCAGCGCCGCGACCGCCAGCGGCTCGAACCGCTCGCCCGGGTGCAGCCCGAGCAAGCGGAACACCCGCTGTTCGCGCTCGGGGAGCTGGGCGTACGAGAGGGTGAAGGCGCTCGCCACCGTCCGGTCCTCGGCGGCCAGCTCCGGCAGCGCCGACTCGCCCAGCCGCCGGACCAGGTCCGCCACCCGCCACCGGGGCCGATGCACCAGCCGGGAACCGGCGAGCCGGATCGCCAGCGGCAGCCGCCCGCAGCGGTGCACCACCTCGAGGGCCGCGTTCGGCTCCGCGGCCACCCGCCCACCGGCGATCTTCTCCAGCAGCACGAGCGCCTCGGACACGCCGAGCACCGGCAGGGACTCCAGGCGCACGCTGTCGAGGCCGACCAGCCGGCGGCGGCTGGTGATCAGGCTGAGGCTGCCCGCCGAGTTGGGCAGCAGCCGGCCGACCTGCACGCTGGACGCCGCGTTGTCGAAGACCACCAGCGCCCGGCGCCCGCTGAGCTCGGTGCGCCACAGCGCGGACCGCTCCTGCGTGCCCGCCGGGATCCGGTCCGCCTCGACGCCGAGCTGGCGCAGCAGGATCAGCAGCGCGGCGCCGGGCTCGAGCGGCTCGTTCTCGCTGTGCCCCTGCAGGTCGAGGAAGAGGTGGGCGTCCGGGTAGCCGTCGCCCAGCCGGTTCGCGACGTGCAGGGCCAGCGTCGTCTTGCCGCTGCCGGCCATGCCGTCGATCATCAGCACGGTCGGGCCGTGTGCGGCGCCCGCCCCGGCCGCCGCGAGCAGCCGGGCGACGGCGTCGTCGCGGCCGGTGAAGTCGGCAACCGTGCGCGGCAGGCAACGCGGCGGGGACGGCGCGGCGGACGGAGTGTCCTCGGCGGCCAGGATGCGCCGGTGGGCCTCCCGCAGCGCCGGGCCGGGATCGACGCCCAGCTCCATCTGCAACAGATCACGCGCCCGGCGGAACTCGGCCAGCGCCTCGGCCTGCCGACCGGCCCGCTCCAGCGAGAGCATCAGCTGCGCCCGCAACCGCTCACGCAGCGGAAACCGCTCCACCAGACCCGTCAGCTCCGCCACCAGATTCCGATCGTCACCACCGCCAAGCTCCAGATCCGCCCAGTCCTCCACCGCGACCGCATACCGCTCATCCAGGACCGCAGCCCGCTGCCGGACCGCACGCGAATCGAGACCGACCAGCGCCGGGCCCCGCCACAAGGCCAGCGCCTCCCGCAACGACTTACGGGCAGTCTCCGCCTCGGCCACCCTCCGCGCCTGGCCCACCAACCGGGTGAACACGACGGCGTCGAGATCGTCGTCATCCAGCCGGATGCCGTACCCGGCGGGATCGGTCAGGATCACGCCCGCCGGCAGCATCCGGCGCAGCCGCGAGACACACGTCTGCAACTGACCGCGCGCGGTGGCCGGCGGGGCTTCATCCCAGACCGCGTCGATCAGATCGTCGGCACCCACGATCTCGCCCGGGTGCAGCAGGAGCATCGCCAGCACGACCCGGTCCCGGCCGGCGGTGATCGCGATCTCCCGCCCGCCGTCGATCACGCGCAGGGCACCCAGAATGCCGAATCGCATCAGGTCACCCCGGCTTCCAGCCGGCGCTCGACGTCGAGGCGCTCCGGTACGCCCATCCGGGTGAAGAGCTCCAGCGCCTGCGCCCAGAGTTGCCGGGCGGACGCGGGGTCGCCGGCGGCCGCGCGGACGGACCCCTTACCGGCCAGCGCCGTCGCCCGCTCGTACGGGTACCGGACGGCCGTCAGCCTCAGCGCGTGGTCGTAGCTCTCCCCGGCGCCGGTGATCTCCCCCGACGCCAGCAGCACCCGGCCCTGGTAGCTGCGGTATTGCGCCTCATAGCGGCGGTTCTCGATGCGCTCGACGATGGAGGTGGCCTGCCGGAGCAGGTCGAGCGCAGCCGCCGGCCGGCCCTCCGCGTGGCACAACAGCGCCAGCTCGGCGAGCACCTCCGATTCACCGACCGCGTGGCCCTCCGCGCGATACAGCCGAAGAGCCGCCGCCAGCATGCGCCTGACGATGTCGACGCTGCCGCCGAGCTTCCGCTTGACCACCGCGAGGTGCAGGAAGACGTTGGCGACGCCCACGGTCTCCCGCATCTCGATCGCCATCTGGAGCCGGATCCGGAAGACCTGCTGGGCCCGCTCCAGCCGGCCGAGGCGCATGTTGCCCACGCCGTCGCAGTTGTAGCGGAAGGCGATGTTCAGCCGGTCATTACGAAAGGACGCGCTCTGCAGTGCCCACTGGGCGGCGGCAAGCTCGACCATCTCGACGAAGCGGCCCTCGGTCTCGTAGATGGCGCCGAGATTGTTCATCGCCGTGGACACTCCCGAGTGGTCACCCAGGTCCCGCCGCAGCCGGACGGCCTCCTCCAGGAGCGCCCGCGCCTCGTCCTCGCGGCCGAGGCGGTAGGCGGACGAGGCGAGGTAGTTGGCGGCCGTCGCCACCGCGGCCTGGTCACCGGCGTTCCGCGCCGTCTCCAGCCCGAGGCGGAGCAACCTGTCGATCTCGTTCACGTAGCCCCGGGTGTACAGGTGCCACCAGGCCGCCCGGGGGATTCGCCAGGCGAAGTCGGGCCGGTCTGCGGCGAAGGCGGCGTCGACGAACGCGGGCAGGTAGGGCCGCTCGCGCTCGAGGTGCCGGCCGGGATCCGCGAGCGCGGCCAGCAGGTCGGGCCGGTCCGGCCGCCCGAGCGGCAGGTCGCGGTCCAGGTGCTCGCGACGGGACGACGGGTTCGACGCCGCGATCGCGTGCAGCTGGAAATCGAGCAGGCCGGCGACGGCGGCGGCACGGTCGCCGGCCGGGAACTCCCCGGCGAGGGCCGCCGCATACTGCCGCAGCAGGTCGTGCAGCCGGTACAGCTCGGGCTCCGGCTCCTCGATCAGGTTCACGTCCACCAGGCCGTCCAGGACGTCCCGCGCGTCGTCCAGCGGCAGCCCGGTCAGCGCCGCGACCGCCAGCGGCTCGAACCGCTCGCCCGGGTGCAGCCCGAGCAGCCGGAACACCCGCTGCTCCCGCTCGGCGAGCTGCACATAGGACAGGGTGAAGGCACTCGCCACCGTCCGGTCCTCGGCGGCCAGCTCCGGCAGCGCCGACTCGCCGAGTCGCCTCAGCAGGTCGGCGACCCGCCACCGGGGCCGATGCGCCAGCCGGGAACCGGCCAGCCGGATCGCCAGCGGCAGCCGCCCGCAGCGGCGCACCACCTCGAGGGCCGCCCCCGGCTCGGCCGCCACCCGATCCCCGACGATCTTGGCGAGCAGGGCGACGGCCGCCGGCTCGTCCAGCACCGGCAGCGACTCCGGGTGCACGCCGTCGAGCCCGACCAGCCGGCGCCGGCTGGTGACGAGGCAGAGGCTGCCCGGCGAGGTGGGTATCAACCGGGCGAGCTGGGCGCTCGACGCGGCGTTGTCGAGGACCACCACGGCCCGCAGCCCGGAAAGCTGCTGGTGCCAGAGGTCTGCCCGTTCGATCAGGTCCGCCGGGATCCGGTCCGCCGCGACGCCGAGCTGCCGCAGCAGGGTGAGCAGGGCGGCGGCGGGCTGGATCGGCTCGTTCTCGCTGTGCCCCTGCAGATCGACGAAGAGCTGGGCGTCCGGATGTCTCTCCGCGCTCCGGTTCGCGACGTGGACCGCCAAGGTGGTCTTGCCGCTGCCGGCCATGCCGTCGATCACCAGCACGGTCGGGCCGTCGGCGGCGCCCGCCCCGACGGCGGCGATCAGCCGGCGGACCGCACCGTCGTGGCCGGTGAAGTCGCCGACCGCGCGTGGCAGACAGCGGATCGCGGCCGCTACCGCGGGCTCGGGCGGGGCGTCGCCGGCCAGGATGCGCCGGTGCGCCTCCCGCAGCGCCGGGCCGGGATCGACGCCCAGCTCCATCTGCAACAGATCACGCGCCCGGCGGAACTCGGCCAGCGCCTCGGCCTGCCGACCGGCCCGCTCCAGCGAGAGCATCAGCTGCGCCCGCAACCGCTCACGCAGCGGAAACCGCTCCACCAGACCCGTCAGCTCCGCCACCAGATTCCGATCGTCACCACCGCCAAGCTCCAGATCCGCCCAGTCCTCCACCGCGACCGCATACCGCTCATCCAGGACCGCGGCCCGCTGCCGGACCGCACGCGAATCGAGACCGACCAGCGCCGGGCCCCGCCACAGGGCCAGCGCCTCCCGCAACGACTTACGGGCAGTCTCCGCCTCGGCCACCCTCCGCGCCTGGCCCACCAACCGGGTGAACACGACGGCGTCGAGATCGTCGTCATCCAGCCGGATGCCGTACCCGGCGGGATCGGTCAGGATCACGCCCGCCGGCAGCATCCGGCGCAGCCGCGAGACACACGTCTGCAACTGACCGCGCGCGGTGACCGGCGGGGCTTCATCCCAGACCGCGTCGACCAGAATGTCGGCACCCACGATCTCGCCCGGGTGCAGCAGGAGCATCGCCAGCACGACCCGGTCCCGGCCGGCGGTGATCGCGATCTCCCGCCCGCCGTCGATCACGCGCAGGGCACCCAGAATGCCGAATCGCATCAGGTCACCCCTGTTCCGCACGTCGATGGAAGCGACGATAGCGAATGCGGCGCAGAGATCGGTCGGCGACGACAGCGGAACGAGAGCGAAACGAGAGTGTCGTCACTCAGCCTGTCAGGCAGGCCGTTCCGCTCCGGATGTCTTGACATCGCCCCAGACGGAGCGGAACGGCTTGAACGGGGGGTGTTCAGCTCGCCCGGGGCAACGTCCCGGGCGGGCTGTTCGCGTATGGAGGGATTACGCCCGGTTGGACGTCGCCCGGGGTGGAACGTATCGTCGCGAAGGGTTTGGACTCCCCCGACGAACAGGATCTGTCATGCGAAGCGCCCTTCTCGCCGTTTCCCTGTGCGGCCTGCTCCTCACCGGAGCCGCCTGCGACAGCGGCGGCGACGGCGACACGGAGACCATCGCCGAGACACCCGCGTGGGAAACCCCGACGACGCCGGCCACCACCGTAGCGGCGCCGAACTACTACGCGAACACCCGCGCGGTCTGCACCGCCCTCGACAAGGTCTTCAATGCGGACGTGGCCGAGTTCGGCACCGCCATGGGCCGGATGATCGCCTACAAGGAGGCGAAGCAGACCGACGAGGCCGAGCAGGCGCGCAAGGCGGCGAGCAAGGAGCTCAAGGAGGTCGGCGCGAAGATCCGCCTGGAGACCTCGAAGGCCAAGGATCCCGACCTCAAGGAGGCGGGGGCGATCTCGGCGACCAAGTTCTCCAGGAGCGCCGCGGACAAGGCCCTCTTCGACAAGGTCAAGACCACCAAGGACCTGAACGCGACCCTCGTGACCAAGATGCCGGACTGGATGGACCCGGTCGCCGGCCTCTGCGCCACCTGAGCCCGCCCCGCCGCTACGGCCGGCTACCCACCTGAAGAACATTCTTGGGGCGGGTGACCTCGGCGAAGAAGTCGTTGCCCTTGTCGTCCACGACGATGAACGCGGGGAAGTCCTCGACGTCGATCTTCCAGACCGCTTCCATCCCGAGCTCGGGGTACTCCAGCACCTCGACGTGCCGGATGCAGTCCTGTGCGAGCCGGGCGGCCGGCCCGCCGATCGAGCCGAGGTAGAAGCCGCCGTGGCTCTGGCAGGCCTTGGTGACCTGGCCGGAGCGGTTGCCCTTGGCCAGCATCACCAGCGAGCCGCCCGCGGCCTGGAACTTCTCCACGTAGGCGTCCATCCGGCCGGCCGTGGTCGGCCCGAACGAGCCGGACGCGTAGCCCTCGGGCGTCTTGGCCGGGCCGGCGTAGTAGACCGCGTGGTCACGCAGGTACTGCGGCATCGGCTCGCCCGCGTCGAGACGCTCGGCGATCTTCGCGTGGGCGATGTCGCGGGCGACGACCAGCGAGCCGGTCAACGACAGCCGGGTCTTGACCGGATACTCGCTGAGCTGGGCGCGGATCTCGGCCATCGGCCGATTCAGGTCGACCCGGACGACCTCGTCGGTCTCCAGCGCCTCGTCGGTGACGTCCGGCAGGAAGCGCGCGGGGTCCGGCTCGAGGCGCTCGAGCCACACGCCGGACGGGGTGATCTTCGCGAGCGCCTGGCGGTCGGCCGAGCAGGAGACCGCGATCGCCACCGGGCAGGAGGCGCCGTGCCGCGGCAGCCGGATCACCCGGACGTCGTGGCAGAAGTACCGGCCGCCGAACTGGGCGCCGATGCCGAAGTCGCGGGTCAGCTCGAGGACGGCCGCCTCCAGCTCGACGTCGCGGAAGCCGTGCGCGGTCATCGACCCGGTACGCGGCAGGTTGTCCAGGTACTTGGCGCTGGCCAGCTTCGCGGTCTTGAGCGCGTACTCGGCGCTGGTGCCGCCGATGACGATGGCCAGGTGGTACGGCGGGCACGCGGACGTGCCGATGAGCCGCAGCTTCTCGTCCAGGAACTCCATCATCCGCGCCGGGTTCAGCAGCGCCTTGGTCTCCTGGTAGAGGTATGACTTGTTGGCCGAGCCGCCGCCCTTGGCCATGAAGAGGAACTTGTAGGCGTCCGGCTGGCCGCCGGGGTCCTCGGCGTAGAGCTCGATCTGCGCGGGCAGGTTGGAGCCGGTGTTGCGCTCGTCCCACATCGTCAGTGGCGCGAGCTGCGAGTAGCGCAGGTTCAGCCGGGTGTACGCCTGGTAGACGCCGAGCGCGATGGCCTGCTCGTCCATGCCGTCGGTCAGCACGTGCCGGCCGCGCTTGCCCATGACGATCGCCGTGCCGGTGTCCTGGCACATCGGCAGGACGCCGCCGGCCGCGATGTTGGCGTTGCGCAGCAGGTCCCGGGCGACGAAGCGGTCGTTCGGGGAGGCCTTCGGGTCATCGATGATGGCCCGCAGCTGCGCGAGGTGCGCGGGGCGCAGGAAGTGGGCGATGTCGTGCATCGCCTCGGCGGTGAGGAGCGTCAGCGCGTTCGGGTCGACGGTCAGGAACCGTCGGCCGCCTGGCCCCTCGACCACGTCGACGCCCTCGTCCGAGAGCAGTCGGTACTCGGTCAGGTCGTCATTTAGCGGCAACAGCGGTGAATACGAGAAAGCGGCGGCTCTGCTCATGACGGGCAAGCCTAGGCCAGCCCGGGCACCACGCGCGAACCCACCGGGTCAGGCACGGCAAACCCGTTCGATCAACCCGCGGGCGAGCCCCTGAACGCCAGGTAGGCCATGTCCCGCCCGGAGACCAGAATCATGCCGGCGGCACCGACCGCGAAGACCTTCGCATCGGTACGCGCCTCGGTCAGCACGGCACCGGTACGCGGGCTCATCGCGATCACCCGCGGCGGCTTCGTCTCGGCCACGACCGCCGCGTACGGGGTCAGCGCCGCCTGCGCCCCGGCGCCGATCGGCCGCTTCCAACCGACCCGGCCGCGGCCGAACGAGCGGGCCGCCAGCGTCGCGGAGTCCGCGCTGCGGATGAGCGCGTACGAGTCGTCGACGGCGAGCACGTTCTGCCCCTTGTCGCCGTGCCAGAGCACCCGCCCGTCGTGCGCGGCGATCAGCTCCTGCCGGCCGACCGGGTCGACGCCGAGCACGACGCTGTAGCCGCCCGCCGGGTCCCGGTCCTGCTTGCAGGCCGAGCCGTTGTCGGCGGTGCGCAGGTTGAGCCCGTCGCGCTGCCACACCGCCTGGCCGTTGGGCGGGTCGTGCGCGATGACGCTGTAGTAGCAGGTGCCGTCGCGCGCCTCGCCGGTGACCGTGAGGATGCGGCTGCCGACCACGGTGACGCGCTGGTCCCGGCCGGGCGTGCGGGTCTGCACGACCCGGCCCTGCGCGGTGTCGATCACCTGCACCTTGCCGTCGCCGGGCAGCCCGATGAGGCCGGGCAGCGGCCTCGGCCCGGCCGTGCCGGCGGTGAACTGCGACGAGGTGAGCGGCCGGGTGTCGGGCAGGTCGGGGTTCGAGGCGTTGAACACGAAGCCGATGCCCGGCACGGCGATCGTCCACATCGGCCGGACGCCGCGCGGCTCCCAGGCGCTGAGCTCGCATTCGGCCGCCCCGGAGCAGCGCAGGTCGAGGACCGCGTCGGCGTAGGTCCAGACGGCCGTGGCCTCGGTGTCCCGGCGCCGGACCGTGCCGGTGGCCGGGTCGAGGACCTCGTAGCCCTTGGTCAGCAGCCGCCCGACGACCACGACCGCGTCGCCGTCGGTGCCCGCGACCCCGGCCCAGTCGGCGTCCGACTTCCAGAGACTCACCCCGGCGGTGATCCCGTACGCCTCGACGGAGGTCCGGTATTCGACGACGATCGCGCCGCCGCTGATCGTGATGCTCCGCGGCGATCCGCCGATGGTGGTCTGCCAGGTGGCGACGCCCTCGGCGATCGGATCACTCTGGTTGATCCAGGACCAGATCTTCGGGAACGGATTCCACACCCCGGTGGTGGCCAGGACGATGACGACCACGACGCCGACCAGCGCGTAGCCCTTCGCCGACCCGCCGGAAGCCACGCGGACACGGTAACGAGATCGACATGACTCGACGACGAGCCCGAAACGCCCGTGTCGCGGAGTTATGCCCCGCTTGCCGCCTTGACCAGCGGCATCGTGCGGTAGGGGATCTGCTCGGCCAGCGCGATGATCGTCGACGCCCGCAGGATCCCCTCATACGCCAGGATGGTGTCGATCACCCGCTGCAGGTCGGCGTTGGAGCGCGCGACGATCCGGCACATCAGGTCGCCGCTGCCGGTGATCGTGTGCGCCTCCAGGACCTCCGGGATGTCGGCCAGGTGGGTGGTGACGGCGGTGTGGCCGTAACGCTGACTGATCTCCAGGGTCACGAAGCTCATCACGCCGTAGCCGATCGCGGCCGGGGAGACCTCCGGGCCGAAGCCGCGGATCGCGCCGCGCGCGGTCAGCTTGTCGAGGCGGGCCTGCGCGGTGCCGCGGGCGACCGCGAGCCGGCGCGACAACTCGAGCACGCCGATGCGCGGCTCCTCGTCGAGCAGCGCGAGCAGCCTGCCATCGAGGGCGTCGAGATGAACATCCTGTACAGCCATGGTGCCTGTGTACTCTACCGATTGCGCATACTGATCAGCAAAAGTTTCGACTATTGCCCACAGGACGGCGACGAGCAAGCCTCTGGGCATGACCCAGGTGATGGAAACCGCCACAGAGACCGTCGACGTCTTCCCCGTCAAGGGAGTCGACCACCTCCAGTTCCTGGTCGGCAACGCGAAGCAGGCCGCCCACTACTACTCGACCGCCTTCGGGATGACCTGCGTCGCGTACCGCGGGCCGGAGCAGGGCTTCCGCGATCAGGCCGAATACGTGCTGGTCAGCGGGTCGGCGCGGTTCGTCGTCACCGGCGCGGTGCACGCCGGCGCCCCGGGTGCCGAGCACGTCGCCCGGCACAGCGACGGCGTACGCGACATCGCCCTGGCGGTCCCGGACGTGGACCGGGCCTACGCCCACGCGGTCTCCGCGGGTGCCCGCGGCCTCGTCGAGCCGCACGACCTCTGCGACGAGCACGGCGTCGTCCGGCTGGCCTCCATCGCCGCCTACGGCGACACCGTCCACACGCTTGTCGACCGGTCGAAGTACGACGGCCCGTTCCTGCCCGGCTTCGTGGCCCGCGACCCGATCGTCGACCGCCGGCCCGCGATCGACGCCGGCCTGCAGCCCAAGCGCTTCTTCCAGGCCGTCGACCACGTCGTCGGCAACGTCGAACTCGGCAAGATGGACGAGTGGGTCGCGTTCTACGGCCGCGTCATGGGCTTCACCAACATGGCCGAGTTCATCGGCGACGACATCGCCACCGACTACTCGGCGTTGATGTCCAAGGTCGTCGCCGACGGCACCCGCAAGGTCAAGTTTCCGCTCAACGAGCCCGCCGTCTCGAAGCGCAAGTCGCAGATCGACGAGTACCTCGAGTTCTACGGCGGCCCGGGCGCCCAGCACATCGCGGTGGCGACCAACGACATCCTGGGCAGCGTCGACGCCATGCGCGCGGCCGGCCTCGAGTTCCTCGACACCCCGGACTCGTACTACGACGACCCCGAGCTCCGGGCCCGGATCGGCGAGGTCCGCGTGCCGATCGAGGAGCTGAAGAAGCGCTCGATCCTGGTCGACCGCGACGAGGACGGCTACCTGCTGCAGATCTTCACCCGGCCGGTGCAGGACCGCCCGACGGTCTTCTTCGAGCTGATCGAGCGGCACGGCTCGCTCGGATTCGGCAAGGGCAACTTCAAGGCCCTGTTCGAGGCCATCGAGCGGGAGCAAGAGCTGCGCGGAAACCTGTAACACTGTCTCCGTGACGCAAGCGAACGACGACTCGGTGCGGGCCGTGGGCCACCCGCCTGCCGGTGGGCCGGCCCGCGCCCCGGTGCCGCCTCAGGCCGGCGGCCCGCCCTTTGGTGGTCCGCCGCCCGGCCCCCAGCCGGGCAATCCGTTCCCACCCGGCCCCTGGCCGGGCGGCCCGCCGCCCCCGTACGGGTATTACGGGCCGCCGCAGCACTACGGGTGGCGCGTGCCGCTGGCACCGGACGGGCGGCCGCTTGCCGACTTCGGCACCCGGCTGCTGGCCCACCTCATCGACGGAGCCATCCTGACCGTCATCGCGATGATCGTCTTCGTGCCGGCGATCCTCCTCGTCACGGTGAACCTGATGCCGGACTTCCCGGAACCAGGGCAGGCCTACGAGCCCGGCGCTACGGTGCACTTCGATTTCGTCGGGTTCCTGCTGCCGCTCCTGCTGCTCGAGCTCGGGTTGGTCGTGCTGCTGCTCGCGGGGTATTACGTCTACTACGTCGAGATGATGTTCCGCAGCGGCCAGACCGTCGGCAAGCGGCTGATGAAGATCCAGGTGATCCCGATCGACCCCCGCGAGACCCTGACCCGCGGCATGGCCGCGAAGCGATACGCCGTCGAGTTCATCGGCGGGGTGATCGTGCCGTTCTTCAGCTACGTCGACGGCCTGTGGCAGCTCTGGGACAAGCCCTACCAGCAGACCCTGCACGACAAGGCCGCCAAGACCGTCGTGGTAAAGGTTGCGCCATGACTTCGCTGCCCGCCGGTTGGTACAAGGACCCGGCCGACCCGACCACCCAGCGCTGGTGGGACGGCGACGGCTGGCTCGGCAAGGCCATCCCGGCCGACGCGACCCCGCCCGACGGCCCGCCGCCCGCCGAGGAGGAGGAGCCCGCCGCACCGCTCACCGCGGCGTCCTCCACGTCCTCCCCGCCCGCCACGCCCGCCGCGCCTCCCGCTGCACAGCCGGGTTGGGGCACGCCCGTCGCGAGCGACCCGCCGCCGGGCTGGCAGCCGCCGCCGGGCTATCAGCCGCCACAGGGCTATCAGCCACCACCCGGATGGCAGGCGCCGCCGGGTTGGCAGCCACCGCCGGGCTATCAGCCGCCGCCCGCCGATCAGGCCCCGCCGGGCTATCAGCAGCCGCCGCCCGGATGGACTCCACCGCCCGGATGGACTCCGCCGCCCGCGGGCTGGGTTGCCCCGCCGCCACCGGGCTGGCAGCCGCCGCCCGGGTGGCAGCCGCCGGCCGGCTGGGCGCCGCACGCCTACGCCTACCCGGTGCAGGCCCGCCCGCACGGCCAGCAACTGGCGGGTCTCGGCCGCCGCCTGGTCGCCCGGCTCGTCGACATCGCCGCCGTGCTGTTCCTGAACGTCCTGGTCAACGGCTGGCTGGCGTACCAGTGGTGGCTCGAGGTCGAGCCGGTGTTCCGCTCCGCGATGTCCGAGCCGTTCACCTCCACCCCCGAGCCGCTCTCGCAGCGCTCCAGCTACCTGATCCTCACGATGCTCTTCGTCGCGACGGCGCTCTGGTTCGCGTACGAGGTGCCGGCCCTGGCGAACAGCGGGCAGACCCTCGGCAAGCGCCTGCTGCAGGTCAAGGTCGTGCGGCTGGAGAACACCGACCAGCTCGGCTTCGCCCGGGCGTTCCGGCGCTGGGCCCGGCTCGGCATGTGGACGCCGCTCTGGACCTGCTACGGCCTGGGCTTCGCGGCCCAGATGATCGTCTCCGGCTGGGTCCTCTTCGACCCGAAGCTGCACCAGGGACTGCATGACAAATCGGCCGCGACGGTGGTCGTGGCGGTGCCGTCCGGCCGGGCGGCGAAGCAGGCCGCGGCGACGCCCGACCACGCCGACGACTCGACCGGAGGACAAAGATGAGCAGGCTGACCCGAGCCGACCTGGAGGCGCTGCCCGCGTACGTGCCGGGCCGCAGCGTCGCCGACCTGGCCCGCGAACTGGGCATCGCCGAGGCGATCAAGCTGGCCAGCAACGAGGTGCCGTTCGGCCCGCTGCCGGGCGTGGCCGAGGCGGTGGCGAAGGCGGTCACCGAGTCGCACCGCTACCCGGACATGGGCGTGATCGCGCTCCGTGCTCGCCTGGCGGAACGCTACGGAGTGGACCCCGATCGCATCGTCACCGGCTGTGGCTCGGTCGCGCTGGCCGAGCACCTGGTCAAGGCGACCTGCCTGCCGGGCGACGAGATCGTCTACTCGTGGCGCTCGTTCGAGGCGTACCCGATCATCGCGGCGGGCGCGGGCGCGACGAGCATCCGCGTCCCGAACACCCCGGAGCACGGCCACGACCTGCAGGCGATGGCGGACGCCATCACCGACCGCACCCGCCTGGTGATCGTCTGCAACCCGAACAACCCGACCGGCACCAGCATCCGCAAGCAGGAGCTGGACCGCTTCCTGTCCCGGGTCCCGTCGGACGTGCTGGTCGTCCTCGACGAGGCCTACCGGGAGTTCGTCACGGACGAGCAGGTCCCGGACGCCCTGGAGACATACGGCGACCGCGCGAACGTCGTCGTCCTGCGCACCATGTCGAAGGCCTGGGGCCTGGCCGGGCTGCGGGTCGGCTTCCTGGTGGCCCAGCCCGAGGTCGCGGCGGCGATCCGCAAGGTGCTGACCCCGTTCTCGACCAGCCTGGTCGCCCAGGCGGCGGCGCTCGCGGCGCTGGACGCGGAGGCCGAGGTGACCCGCCGCTGCGCGCTGGTCATCGCGGAACGCGACCGGGTCACGGAGGCGCTCCGCAAGCTCCTCCCGGACGTACCGTCCAGCCAGGCGAACTTCGTCTGGCTCCCGCTGGGCGACGACGCGGTGGGGTTCGGCGCGGCCTGCGAGAAGCGGGGTGTCATCGTCCGCCCGTTCGCGGGCGACGGCGTCCGCGTCACGATCGGCAAGCCGGAGGAGAACGACGCCTTCCTGGCCGCGGCCGAGGCGGCCCGCTGACCGGAGCCGGTGCGGCGCGGGGCATCCCCGCGCCGCTCAGGCCGGGACCGGCACCTCCTCGGGTGCCGGCATGCGGGCCGGGAAGGTCTGCCGGGACGCCAGCACCACCAGGACGGACACCAGGGTGAGCACCGCGGCCACGGCCGGCAGCCAGCCCAGCAGGCCGGCCCGGACGAGCCGCTCGCCGAGCAGCGCCCCGCCGCCGATGCCGACCTGGAACGCGACCACGTAGACCGCCGAGGCGGCGTCGCGGGCATCGGGCGCGACGCGCAGGATCGCCGCCTGCAGGATCACCGGGATCGACGTGACCGCGCCGCCCCAGGCGAGCACCGCGAGCACCGTCGGCACCGCGCCCAGCACCGGGATCAGCACCGCCAGCGAGACCACCATGACGCCGGCCAGGGCCGCGAGCAGCGTCCGGGGGCGTCGGTCGACGAACCGGCCGACGATCCAGTTGCCGAGCAGGCCCGCCGCGCCGTAGCCGAGCAGCAGCGCGCTCAGCCCGGCACCCTCCACGTCGCCGTCGCGCCGCACCATCGGCGCGATGTAGGTGTACGCCACGAAGTGGCCGGTCACCAGCGCCACCGTGACGAGGCAGATCACCGCGACCGACCGGCGGTAGCCGATCCTGATCGACGCCTTCAGCTGGGCGCCCGCGCGCACGGCCAGGTCCCCCGGCAGCGCCGGCAGCCTCGGCAGCACCGCCAGCACCGCCGCAACGCAGATCGCGGCGGCGCCCGCGAGGACGCCCAGCGCGACCTCCCAGCCGAGCCGCTGGCCCAGCGCGGTGCCGAGCGGAACGCCCAGCACGATCGCCAGCGAGTTGCCGAGGAAGACCAGCGCCGTGGCCCGTCCGGCGCGGCCGGACGGCACGAGCCGGGCCGCAACCGGGGCGATCGTGGACCAGAACACGCCGTGCGCCATCGCGCAGATCAGGCGCGACAGGGTGAGGATGGCGAACGTAGCCGCGAAAACGGCGATGAGCTGGGAGATTGCAAGAATCGCCATGGTCGTGGCGATGAGCAGGTGCCGCGGCACCCGCATGGTGAGCGCGGTCAGCGGAATGGTGGTCAGTGCCGCCACGGCGGCGTAGCTGGTCAGCAGCAGACCGACCGATGCCTCGCTGACCGACAGGCCCGCGGCGATCTGCGGCAGCAACCCGACCGGGATGGTCTCCGTGGTGACAAAGACAAAACAGGAAGCGCCGAGCACGAAGAGTCCGCCGCGGTTCACGGACCGACAATATGCTCCTAGAGCGAGCAAAAAACAGGGGGTAACGCTGTGACGACGCGCGCAACCGAACTGTTGCGGGTGGTGCACGCCCGGCCGGGTGTCACCCGGGCCGACGCGGCCCGGCTGATCGGCGTCGGCACCGGCGCGGCCACCGAGCTGGTCGGCCGGCTCGGTCAGGCCCAGCTCCTGGCCGAGGGGCCGACGGCGCCGAGCGGCGCCCGGGGACGCCCGACGACCGCGCTCATCCCGCACCCGCGCGGGCCGCTGATCGCCGCCGCCTCGATCACCCACGAGTCCTGGCGGGTGGACGTGGTCGAACTCGGCGGCAGCGTGCTGGCCACGGCGGGCGAGGAGCTCGCCGGCCGCGGCGGCGACGCGGTGGTGGCGGCGCTGGGCGCGGCGGTGCAGCGGCTGCGCCACGAGCACGGCGACCGGATCCGCGGCATCGGCATCGCGGTGCCGGGCACGGTCTCCCGCGACCTGATGCTGGACGCGAACCAGCTCGGCTGGCACGACGTCGACCTGGCGGTCGCCTGGCCCCGGGCCGAGACCTTCGTCGCGGGCAACGACGCCACCCTCGCCGCGTCGGCCGAGTCCCGCCGCGGCGTGGCCGTCGGCGCCGCGGTGGCGCTGCACCTGCGCATCGAGGCCGGCCTCGGCGGCGCGGTGGTGGACGGCGGCAAGGTGCTGGTCGGCGCGCTCGGCGCCGCCGGGGAGTTCGGCCACATGCCGTTCGGCGACCCCGCGGTCCGCTGCCCGTGCGGCGCGTACGGCTGCTGGGGCACCGCCGTCGACGGCTCGGCCCTGGCCCGCCTGCTGGGCCACGAGCCGCCGCGCGACCCGGTCTCCTACGCCCGCCGGATCATCACCGCGCCGGACCCGGCGTCGGCGGCCGCGACGGCGCGGGTGGCGACCGCCCTGGGCCGGGGCATCGCGGGGCTCGTCAACGGCCTGGACGCCGACCTGGTAACCCTCGGCGGCCTGGGCGTCGACCTGCTGACCGCGGCGCCGGAGCAGATCGCCACCGCGTACGAGGCGGGCCTGATGGCCTTCCGCCGGGCGGCACCCCCACCGGTGCTGCCGGCGCTGCTCGGCAACGACGGCCCGATCGCGGGCGCGGCCGAGGAGGCCTGGACCGCCCTGCTGACCCGGCTGGTCTAGACCGGCTCGCGTCTAGATCGCGGCGATGACGACCGGGTCCATGGTGTAGTAATGGTTCGGCTCGTCCGGGTCGGCGCCCGCCTGCGGCAGCAGGCGCTCGATCGCCACGAAGCCGTCCGTGAGCTGCCACCCGTTCGGCTTCCACGCGTCCACCCGCTCCTTCGCCACGAAGAGCGGGAACGTCGCACGCTGCGCCCCGGTCCCGGCGTCGAGGACGACCAGCCGGTCGTCCGGGGTGAGCAGCACGGCCTTGCCGGCCCGCACCCCGAGCACCCGCGCCGGGCCGGGCCGGCGCCACAGCTCGCGGCCCGCGCGCGAGGCGGTCACCGCGCCGCCGGACGCGATCAGCACCAGGTCACCCGCGGCGGTCGCGGCGGGATCGTCGAGCGCCGGCGCTCGTTCCGGCTGCCGGCCGCCGGTCAGCCAGCCCTGCCCGGACGCGTCGCGCAGGCCCGCGCACCCCGAGCGGGCCACGTCGCAGCCGACCCCGGTCGACGGGCCGGCGGGCCAGCCCCGCACCGCGCCGCCGGAGAGCACGTCCCAGGCGCCGGCGCCGCACACGTACCGGCCGCCGGCCGTGACGAAGCCGTCGGCGCAGCCCGGCGGCAGGTCCACCGACCAGCGCTGTGCGCCGTCCGTGATCGCCCGGGCGGTCAGCCGCCGCCCGCCGGTGACCAGCACGCTCGTGCCGGCCGTGTGCAGTCCCGGCGGTGCCCAGACCGCGGCCGACCCGGTCCGCCCCTCGAAGCCGTCCGCGGAAGGCCCGTCCGAGCGCCAGACCGGCCTTCCGGTACGCCCGTCGAGCGCCACCAGGTCCCCGTCCGACCACCGGGTGACCACCGTCGTGCCGGCGGCCACCACCCCGGTCAGCCGCTCCGGCCAGCGCCGGTACGACCAGCGCGGCGTGTACATCGTCCTGGCCTCGACCGGGGCATCCGCCTTGACCAGCCGATCGCCCGCGTAGACCCGGATCCGGTCGTCGACGATCAGCGGCGCCATCGTGGTCTTGCCGGTGACACCCGCCGGCAGCGTCGCGGCAACCGGGTACGGGTCGGCGGCCGGCTCGGAGACCTCGGCCGGCGCCAGCATCCGCCAGCCGGCGGCGCCCCCGGCGAGCAGCACGACGAGCGCGGCGAGGGCGCGCGGAAGCTTCCTGATCACCTCAGCGACGATAGGTCAGGCCGCGGCGGCCAGGTCGTCCAGGTCGCGCCGCAACGCGCCCTCGACCGTACGCGCGGCCAGCCCGCCGAAGACCAGCGCGAGGAACCGGCCGGCCGGGGCCGTGGGGGTGCCGTCCTGCACGACCGTGACCATCGTGCCGCCGCGGTGCCGGCCCTCGATGACCGGCACGAACGTGTACCTCATCCGGTATTCCGCGCCGATCCCCGGCGAGGCGACGGAGAAGCGCTCCGGAATGATGCACTCCTCGACGTGGAACTCCTCGGTGATCTGCCCGCCGTCGTTCATCGTGCGGGTCTCGCGCCACGCCGTGCCCGCGCGGAAGGGCCCGGAGGTGAGCACCTCGACGGCGGTCACCGTCGACAGCCAGCCGCACCGGCCGGGCAGGTCGGTGAAGACCCGCCACACCGAGGCGACCGGCGCCTCGACCAACCGCGTCACTTCGACCGTCGACATTGCGTCACCTCCCGGATACAAGGTACGGGCAGTTGCCGGTCAGCGACAGACGGTTCCGCTTACCGCGGGGTCTTCTACTCGTAGCCGCCGTTGATCAGGCCGAGGCGGATCAGCTCCGTCAGCGGCTCCAGCACGTTGGGCGCGCCGAACCCCTCCCACAGCGGCCGCGGCTCGTCGCGGCGGCTCCGCGCCGGCTCGATGAGCGGCATCGGATGCGTCGCGCCCAGCGCCTCGGCCACCTCCGCCACCTCCGCCCCGTCGGCGGCCGCGGCGGACGCGACCAGCACGTTCAGGAATCCGTGGTGGGTGAAGCCGGTCTCGGGATCGGTGTGCCGCAGCGCGTGCCGCAGCCCGGCGGCGAGCTTGAACGGCAGGCCGCGGTCGCGGCAGGCGCAGATGACCGCGGCGAGCTCGACCGGGGTCGGGAACAGCTCGGCGGCGAGGCCGCCGACCCGGAACTTCGGCGCGATCCGCGATCCCTCGGCACGCTGTTCGGCCAGGGTGTCCAGCCCCGCGAGCAGGCCCCAGCTGAGCGGGATCTCCGCGTACACGTCGAGGTCGGGCTCCTCGGCGGCGAGCAGGCGCAGCGCGCCCAGGCCGGGCTGCGGGTCCTCGCCGCGGCGCGCGACCGCCGCCTCGACCCGGCCAACGACGGCGCCGGCGGCCCTCAGCTTGGCGACCACGGCGGGCAGGGCGCTGATCGCGGCGTCGTTCACCACGCCGACGACGAGGCCACCCGGGGAAAGATCGAGATCGACAAGCGAGGAGGGCACCAGCAGCGAGCCGACGAGTCCGGCATACCAGGCGCCTCGGTGCTTGCCGTGCGCCTCGAGGACCTCGCGGAACCCGACGACGCCGGGTGGCAGCAGGGACGCGTCGTCGACGAGTCCTGCGAACAGCGGCGGCACCAACGTTGACACGAATCTGAACCTAGTTGATGGCCCCGCCTCGGGCCCGGCTGGGATTGTGCGCTTTAAGTCGTTGTCGGGGGCACTCCGACTTTGGTCGCGATTGACCTCAATCGGTAATTTTCGGATGCTCCACAGCGGGTGGCGGGGAGAGTCGGATGGTGTCCGGCTCCCCGCCCTCATTCCCCAAAAGTGGCGCTATCCGATGTGGAAGGGGTCGCCGTAGACCGCGAAGTCGAGGGGGGTGTTCAGGTCGAGGTTGCCGTTTCGCAGGAAGACGCGCTGGGCGGTGTCGATGCGGGACACGTCCGAGTGGGCCTCCTCCTTCTTCATCTCGACGACGCGCTCGTCCAGGAACGCGTTGAGCCACGTCGTCTCGTTGCCGCCCTGCGCCGGCGGGAGGGCCTTGCGCAGCGCCCGGTCCCGGATCGAGCGCATGCCCTCGTAGCCGTGCACGACGGCGGCGTCGTAGTAGGCGAACTGGCCCAGCGCCCGTACGCCGTCGGCCTTGCCGTCGCGCACCGACGGGTTGAAGTAGACCCGGTCGCGCTCCGACTCCTGCGCGGCCCGGAACACCGGGTCGGCGGCGGCCGTACGCCAGTCTCCGGTGAAGGTCGGGTCGAGCCCGGCGTGCGACTCCGAGCCGTTGACGTTGCGCAGCGCCGGCAGGTACCTGGCCAGCACGTTGCCCGGCTTCGTCGCCGTGTACGCCTCGACCAGTTCCAGCATGTCGCCGGTGCCGGAGCAGAAGCCGATGATGCCGGCGGTGTAGCCGCGCCCGTCGCCGATGTCCTCGATGTAGGAGAACTGGGCGCGCCAGTCGAGCGAGGAGTTCTCGGCGGCCGAGACGATCTGCATCGCCACGTCCTTCTTCGCCGGGTTGTCCAGGTTCACGCCGTTGCCCGGAGGGGCGCTGGTCGGCGGGGTCGTCGGCGTGGTCGTGCCGCCGGGAAGGGTCCACTTCTGGTTCGCGGCCGTTCCGCAGGTCCAGATCTGCAACCGGCTGCCGTTGGCCGAGTTGCTGTTCGCGACGTCGAGGCACTTGCCGGAGCCGGAGTTGACGAGCGTGCCGTTGGTCGCCGCGGTCCACTTCTGCGCGGCCGTGCCGTTGCAGTCGTAAATCTGGATCTTGGTGCCGTTGGCGGTGCCGGCCGCGGTGACGTCCAGGCACCTGCCGAGCGCCTTGATCGAGTTGTCGGCGTTGCCGACGGTCCAGGTCTGCGCGTTGGTGCCGTTGCAGTCGTACAACTGGACGGCGGTGCCGTTCGCGCTGCTCGCGGCGGCGACGTCGACGCATTTGCCGGCGAGGCCGCGGATCGGGCCGGCGGTCGCGGCGCTCGCCGGTAGCAGCCCGTAGGCGACGCTCGCGGCGGGGATCAGCACGCCGCCGAGGGCGTACGCGATCACTCTCGTTCGGCGGCGACGCGGTGGGTCGGGGATGGTCATGGCGCTCCTCGAGGGGGTTGAGGCGGTGGGCGCGCAGGGTGAAGCCATCGATGACGGACGTTGGGGGATCCGTCGTCGCGGCGATGAGTGGTCACGCTAGGTCAGTTAAAGTGATTTATCAATAGCCGTCGATTGATCGCGTAAGAGGCTTAGGCACCGATATGGACCTGCGGCCGGACCGGCGCCGAGGCACGCCTGCATCCCGAGGGGTGAACAGAGCGCAACCAGCTATTGACAGCACAGTGGAGCGGTTCTACGTTTCCAGCTAATTGTTAGACAACTTGCCAATCAGGAGGAGGCTCCGTGCCGAGACTGGCGGGATCGTCCAAGCTGCTGCGCGCCATGAACGAAAGCGCGGCGCTCGCCCACCTGCTCGAGCCGGGCATGCTCACCCGCGCCGACCTGCGCAAGCTCACCGCGCTGTCCACCCCGACCATTTCCGAGGTGCTGCGCCGGCTCACCGACGCACACCTGGTCAGCGTCGTCGGATACAACAGCGGCCGGCCGGGACCGAACGCGGAGATCTACGCGGTCAATCCGGACGCAGCGTACGCCGCCGCGGTTTCCGTGCGCGACATCGGCGCGAGCGGCGCGCCCTCGGTCGTCGCCGCGCTCTGCGACCTGACCGGGGCCGAGCGGGCCCGGATCGAGTCGCGGATCGACTTCCTGCACACCGACCCGAAGACCGCCATGGTCGACGTGGTCGCCGAGCTGCGCGAGCGGTCCGGCGTGTCGGCGACGCGGCTCAGCCACGTGCAGATCGGCGTTGCCGGCTCTTACGACGGCCGGGCCCAGACGATCCACCACGTCGACGTGCCCGGCTTCGGCCGGCCCGGTCTGGTCCCGGAGATCGCCGACGCACTCGGCACCAACGTCGGCGTCGACAACGACGTCAACCTCGCCGCGGTGGCCGAACGCCGCCGGGGCGTCGGCCGCGACGCCGACGGCTTCGCCCTGCTCTGGCTGAGCCAGGAGGGCCTCGGCCTGGCCATCGACATCGGTGGCACCCTGCTGCGCGGGGCGCGCGGCGGCGCCGGCGAGATCGGCTACATGCCGCTCTACGCGCCGGACTCGACCCACCGCAAGGTCGACCTGCAGGACCTGATCGGGGGCGAGGCCATCCTCGCGCTCGGGCGCGACCACGGCATCGCCGGCCGCACCCCCCTCGAGATCGTCCTCGCCGCCGCGGGCGACCCGGAGACGGCCGGGGAGTTCTTCACCCACCTGGCCGACCGGATCGCGGTCGGCCTCGCCGCCGTGATCGCCGTGCTCGACCCGTCGCTCGTCGTCCTCGCGGGCCCGGTCGCCCAGGCCGGCGGCCAGATCCTGCTGACCGCGGTCACCGGCGCGCTGCGCCGCGCCGCCCCGCTGGAGAGCACGGTCGCCGTCACCACCATCGACGACGACGCCGTCCTGCTCGGCGCCCTGGACGCCGGGCTCACCGCCGTCCGCGAGGCGCTGATCGCGGCGATCCGCGACAACCAGGCCTGAACCCGCCGCACCACCCCTGAGAGGACCCCTCGAAGTGAACAAGCGGATATCCCCTGCCCGAAAATCACTCGTCGCCGCCGCTGCCGCCCTCCTGCTGACCGCCGGCTGCACCCCCGCACCCCGGGAGGCCAAGATCGCCGACCCCGGTACGGAGGCGTCCGGCACCGTCGAGCTGTGGCACTTCTTCACCGAGCGCGAGGCCGCGGCCATCGACGCGGTGATCAAGGACTTCACCGACACCCACCCGAACATCAAGGTGACGGTGAAGCGGGGCCAGGACGACTCGAAGATGACCCAGGCGATCGGCGCCGGCAACGGCCCGGACGTCGGGCTCTCGTACTCCACCGACATCGTCGGCAAGTTCTGCTCCTCCGGCGCCTGGGTCGACCTGGCGCCGTACCTCAAGCGGGACAATGTGGACCTGGGCCGGCTCAACGCCACCACGCGCTCCTACACCGAGTTCGACGGCAAGCGCTGCGCGATGCCCTTTCTCGCCGACGCGTACGGCATGTTCTACAACAAGGACCTGTTCGCCGCGGCGGGCATCGCCGGCCCGCCGAAGACCCTCGACGAGCTGACCGCGGACGCCAAGAAGCTGACCGTCCGCAACGGCGACGGCTCGCTCAGGACCGTCGGCTTCCTGCCCCTCTTCGACTTCTACGAGAACGCGGCCGCGCACCTGGCCCCGGCCGTCGGCGCTCAGTGGCTGACCCCGGACGGCAGGTCGGCCGTCGGCACCGACCCCGCCTGGAAGACCCTGATGACCTGGCAGAAGGACCTGGTCGACTGGTACGGCTACGAGAACCTGCAGAAGTTCCGGGCCGGCCTCGGCGACGAGTTCAGCGCGGACAACGCGTTCCAGAAGGGCCGGGTGGCGATCAACATCGACGCCGAGTACCGGCTGGCGTTCGTCCGGGACCAGGCGCCGAAGCTGCACTACGGCGTCGCGCCGATCCCGACCAGCGACCCGGCCAGGTACGGCGGCGGCTACGTCACCGGCAACATCGTCGGCATCTCGAAGAACGCCGCGAACCCCGAGGCCGCCTGGGAGCTCATCAAGTACCTGACGACCAACGACGCGACGATCGTCAAGCTCGCCAACACGCTGAAGAACCTGCCGACCACGACCGGATCGATCAGCGACCCGGGCCTGCGGGTCGAGCCCGAGTTCAGGACCTTCATGGACATCTTCGCCAGCCCGAACTCGTCGACCTCACCGCCGGCCGCGTCCGGCCCCGCGTACCAGGAGACGTTCGGCACGTTCGCCACGAACTGGCAGGCGGGCAAGGTCGCGGATCTGGGCGCCGGCCTCGCCGACGCCGACAAGCAGATCAACAGCGTGATGACGCTGGGCGGCTGACGGTGGCCACCCGGCCGCTCGGGGTGCGGCTGCGTCGCGGCGCCGTGACGTGGTCGTTCCTCGCCCCGGCGCTGCTCGGCATCGTGGTCTTCTTCCTGTACCCGCTGGTCTGCGCCGTCTACTTCTCGTTCACGAAGTTCGACCTGCTCACCGTGCCGCGGTGGGTCGGGCTCGCGAACTACCGGCGGATGGCCGAGGACCCGTTCCTGCTCCAGTCGATCCGCAACACACTGTGGATGGTCGTGGTGTTCGTGCCCGCCCGCATCATCGGCGCGATCGGCCTGTCGCTGCTGCTGACCGGCCTCAAGCGGGGTGCGGGCCTCTTCCGGACGATCTTCTACCTGCCGGCGCTGGCGCCGCCGGTGGCCGCCACCATCGCGTTCGTCTACCTGCTCAAGCCCGGCACCGGCCCGGTGAACACGCTCCTGGAGCGGATCGGGATCGAGGGCCCGCTCTGGTTCAACTCGCCCGAGTGGGCGAAGCCGTCCCTGGTGCTGCTCGGCCTCTGGGGCATCGGAGACCTGATGATCATCATGCTGGCCGCGATGCTCGGCGTGCCGGTCAGCCTGTACGAGGCGGCCGCGCTCGACGGCGCGAACTCCTGGCACCGATTCCGCTACGTGACCCTGCCGACGATCCGCCCGGTGATCCTGTTCGCCGCGGTCACCGGGGTCATCTACACGCTGCAGTACTTCGACCAGGCCGCGGTCGCCGGGTCGATAGCCAGCGGGCAGGCCGCGACCGGCGGCGGCATCTCGTCGTCCTTCGGCTTCCCCGAGGGCTCCACGTTCACCTATCCGCTGTGGCTGTACACCGTCGGGTTCCGTTACAACGCGCTCGGCTACGCCAACGCGATGGCGGTCGCGCTGTTCGTCGTCGCCCTCGCCGTGACGGTCATCCTGCTGCTGCGCTCGAAGGTCTTCTCCGGGGAGGAACAATGACCGCCCTGGCCACGCCGCCGGTCGAGGGACGACCCCTCGTGGCGCCGGCCGCCCAACGGCGCCACCGGCGGCAGAACCGGCTCGCCTGGATCGCCCGGCACAGCATCGCGATCGCCCTGGCGCTCATGTTCCTGACCCCGGTGTGCTACCTGTTCCTGATCTCGGTCATGACCAGCGATCAGGCGCTGACCGCCGACTACTGGCCCGACACCTGGCACTTCGAGAACTACGTCCGGGTCTTCCAGGTCACCCCGCTGCCGCGATACCTGCTCAACACCCTCGTGTACGCGGTGTCCGCGACGGCGCTGATGCTGCTGTCCAGCGTGCCCGCCGCGTACGCCCTGGCGAAGCTGAGGTTCCGCGGCCGCAACGTCATGTTCCTGACCGTCATCTGCGTAATGATGCTGCCGCCGCAGGTGGTAACCGTCCCGCTCTACCTGATGTGGGCCCGGTACGGCCTCACCGGCTCGCTCGTCCCCCTGATCATGCCGATGCTCCTCGGCGACGCGTTCTGCATCTTCCTGATGCGGCAGTTCATGCTCACCATCCCGTCGGAGTACCTGGACGCGGCCCGGGTCGACGGCTGCGGCGAGTGGGGCACGCTGCTCCGGGTCGTGCTGCCGATGGCCCGCCCCGGCATCGCGGCCGCCGGCCTGTTCCAGTTCTTCTACGCCTGGAACGACTACTACGGCCCGCTGCTCTACACCAGCGAGAACGAGGACTCGTGGACGCTGTCGCTGGGCCTCGCCTCGTTCCACGGTGTCCATCACGTCGACTGGAACCTGGTCACCGCCGCGACAGTGCTGGCCATGGCCCCGATCGTCGTGGTGTTCTTCTTCGCACAGAAGGCGTTCGTGCAGGGCGTCACCCTCACCGGGGTCAAGGGGTGAGCGCAGCCCGGGCGGCTATCGCCGCGTCAGCACCACGATCTCCGCGAAGGCGGCGAGGAGCATGGCGACGATCAGCGGCACCACCCCGCCGATCACCGCGAACCCCAGCAGACCCAGCGGCGCCAGGGCCGTCGCGTAACAGGCGGCGGCCAGCGCGCGCGACGTGCCGGAGACGCGGCGCAGCGCGGCGCCCAGCGGCTCCGGCAGGACCCGGGCCAGCCACCCGCCGAGGGCAATGAGCAGCACCACGCCGATCACGCCGGCCCACATCCGGGCGACGCCGGTGCTGGCCACCGTCATCACGGCGGCCAGCACCGCGGCGATCAGCACGCCGTTGCTGCCGAACAGCACGGCCTGGCGGAACGCCTCGAACGTGACCGCCGAACGGTCCAGCACCGAGCCGCGCGGACGGCTCACGCCGGGTGCGGCCTTCGCCGCCGGATCCGCCGGCTCCGGCACGGGCAGCGCCGCCTCGGGCAGCGCCGCCTCGGCCAGGTCCTCGAGGGCCAGCGCCCAACGCCGCCGCTCGAGCCGGACGACGCCGACGTCGCGCTGGGCGTCGCCGACGGCAACGTCCAGGTCGAGTGCCTCGCTGTAGGCGCGCTGGGCCAGCGCGAAGAGCCGCAGCCGGGCGGCGACCACGGCCAGCACCAGGTGCGCCTCGGCGTCAGCCGGCGTCAGCCGCACCCCGTTCCAGGCGGCGTTGAGCGCGTCCTGCCCGTTGCGCGACTCGCTGAGCAGCGCCGCGCCGGTCCGCTGGGCGTAGGGGTCGTCGGGCCAGGTCGACAGGATGGAGACCGCCACCTGGGCCGCCTCCCCGAACCGCCGGTCGTCGCTGAGCGCCATGGCCCGCACCACCAGCGGGCCGATCGTCCCCGGCGCGGACGCGACGGCCTGGTCGGCGGCGACCAGCGCCTCGGCCGGCTGCTCCGCGATCACGTGCACCCGGGCCAGGGTGCTCAGCAACTCGGGATCGTCCGGCGCGGTCGCCAGGCCCGCCGCGATCTCGCCCACCGCCTCGTCGTATCGGCCGAGATCGGCCATCAGGAGGGCCCGCTGCCGGTACTCCTCGGGGGTGGTCTCCGGCTCGGACTGGGACGTCGGCTCACTGGACACCCGTCGAGCGTAGGTCTTCCGCGCGAGATGACGCCGTTCGGGCGGCTCGCGGTCCCCAGCGGACGGCCCGCGCCCCACACCGAACGGGGGCCGCGGTCCCGCGCCGGGCCGGAATCGCGGCCCCGCCGAGCATGGATGGGGCCCCGCCGAGCAGGGATGACGGTCCGCACCGGGCCGGGATGGCGGTCCGCACCGAGCAGGGATCATGATCCCGGCGAGCGGAGATGACAGTCCGCACCAGGCCGGGATGGCAGTCCGCACCGGCCGGGATGACGGTTCGCACCAGGCCGGGATGACGGTCCGCACCAGGCCCGGATCATGATCCCGGCGAGCGGAGATCGCGGTCCCGCCGGGCGGGGAGCGTCAGGATCCCGGCTGCGCCGTGTCGGCGGCGATCTCGTAGACGAGGGCGGTGGCGACGGCGGCGAGCCCCTCGCCGCGGCCGGTGAGGCCGAGCCCGTCGGTGGTCGTGCCGGACACGGTGACGGGCGCGCCGACCGCCTCGGAGAGAATCTGCTGCGCCTCGGCGCGGCGCAGGCCGATCTTGGGCCGGTTGCCGATGACCTGGATCGAGACGTTGCCGACCGCGAAGCCGCCGAGCCGCAGCCGCCGGACCGTCTCGGCGAGCAGGGTCACACCGGCGGCGCCGGCCCACTCGGGTTCGTCGGTGCCGAAGTTGCTGCCGAGGTCGCCGAGCCCGGCCGCGCTCAGCATCGCGTCGCAGGCGGCGTGCGCGGCCACGTCGGCGTCGGAGTGCCCGGACAGCCCGGACTCGCCGGGCCACATGAGGCCGGCCACCCAGCACACCCGGCCGGGATCGAAGGCGTGCACGTCCGTGCCGATGCCGACGCGCTGACTCAGAGGGCTCACCGCGTCAGGCTACGTGCAGCAGCGCCTCGGCGATCACCAGGTCCAGCGGACGGGTGATCTTCATCGCCAGATCGGACCCGGGCACGCAGGTGACCGGGACGCCGGCCTTCTCCACCATCCCGGCGTCGTCGGTGTGCGCGTCCAGGCCGGCGGAGTGTGCCGCGGCGAGCACGTCGCGCCGGAAGCCCTGCGGCGTCTGCACGCTGCGCAGCACCGCCCGGTCGACGGTGCCGAGCACCACCTCGGACAGCCCGCCCGGCGGCTCATGGGCCCCCGCACCGGCGGAACCGACCTCCTTGATGGTGTCCACCACGGGAAGGACCGGGATCACGGCCGCGCACCCGGCGCGGACGGCGGCGGCGACGGCCTCGACCAGCTCGGGAGGAGCTAGGGCAGCCAACGCGACGCAGACCGACATCTATGACTGCAACGGCGGCGCCAACCAGTCCTGGACCTACACCGCGTCGCAACAGCTGGTCGGGATCGGCGG